>NZ_JAWDJM010000034.1:0-10626 GCF_032465715.1 Paraclostridium sp. MRS3W1
ATTTAATTGATATTGATTAGAATAATTATACTAAATGTTGATAGTTAAATGTTATATTATGTTGTAAAATGAATTTTGAATTAATTTACTTAGAATAAAAAATCCGAGTTAATTAATTATACTCGGATTTTTTATTCTAAGAATTTTTCTTTTCTAAACAGCTCTCAGGGTTTATATATATAACTTCCCACTTACCATTCTTATTTTTCTTGTAGTCAGCTATTTTTATATCATATCCATTAGTTAGTTGGTAGAAAAGCACATAATACTGATTTCCATCTTTGTCTTTAAAATATACTTTTTTCTCATATCCATCTTGTTTTACCTTTACGTCTCCTGATACTAAAGAACACCAATCTCTATATTTAATCTCTACTACTAGTTTAGCATCATAGTTCCAACCATGATATGGTGCACATAAATAATTCTCAGGTGCATACTGCATATCTTTTATCTTGTAAACTCCATTTTCTTTGTTAAGATAAATATATCCATAATAGTAAGCAAAAACACCTTTCTTTTCATTGGTTCCTTCTATTATTTCTAATTCAACAAAGTATTTTAAATCTGTTTTATTATTTTCATCACTAGGCAACTTATTAAGTTTAATTAAATTTATATGAAGCTTATTTTCAAATGATTTTAAATACTCTTCATAGCTATGACCTTGCTTATATGAATTCGATAAAAAATTATATGCAACAGGGTAAGGCCCTCTTGTATCTCCTAATGATCCACATCCTGTATGATTATCTTCAGTTGGATTTGCAGCTTCTCTTAAAACACTAAAATAATTTATTATCGTATCTTCTGGAGTTTTTAAAAGGTTATTTGGTATCTTTAAATTTATATCTTTACTACCATACATATTATAAAGTGAACTTTCGTCTTTATCATTTAAAATTGGAAGTTTAGATGGCCTGAAAAATCTCTCTATAATATTTTCTTCGTCATAATTCTTTGTTCTTTTATCACTTTTTACTTCGCATTGTTTTAACTTACATCCGCCTAAAATCAGATCTTGTGTGTTAACTTCATTTGCATTTGACACTATTGTGCTTCCCATTAAAGCCACTAAAATTAAAATTGTAATTTTTGTCTTTAGCATAATTAGTCTCCTTTTAGTTTTAGTAGTTTTATTATTCTCATTTTATAATTAAATAACTCGTTTTTTGTCTTTTTAATTTTTTTGATACACTAATTTAATATAATATATTTTTCTATTTATAAATAAAAGCTATAGTTTTATAAGTTATAAAACTATAGCTTTTATTTTAATTTAAAACAGAATAATTAAAGTGCTTTTTCTATTATTTTTCGACTTATATTTAATCCTAAATCTCCTCTTTCTGATAAATTAGTCATTCCATGACATTCAAGAGAATTTACAACAGTATCTACATCTTCTTTTTTAAGTCCATATACTGATAAATGAGTTGGCATATCTAAGCTTTCAAAAAACTCACGAGTTTTTCTTATCGCTAGATCTATTTTTTCATCATCACTACCTTCTTTTATATTCCATACGCGCTCTGCATATTGAATTAGTTTAGATCCTTTCTCATTTCTTCTAACTTCCCAAAGTGCTGGAAGTATAGCTGCTAATGTCTTAGCATGATCTATTCCATATAAAGCCGTTAATTCATGTCCTATTTTATGTGTTGTCCAATCTTGAGGAACTCCTGCAGCTATAAGACCATTAAGTCCCATCGTTGCACACCAAACTAAGTTCGCTCTTAAATCATAGTCTGTTGGATTATCTATAGTGTCTCTTCCAATTTCTATTAAAGTCTTTAATATTCCTTCTGCTGTTCTATCTTGGAATCTTGCGTCAACAGAATATGTAGCATATTGTTCTAATACATGTATATATGTATCTACTACGCCATTAGCTACTTGTGTCTTAGGTAAAGTAAATGTCAGTGTTGGATCTAAGATTGAAAATGTAGGAAATGATAAGGGACTTCTAACAGAGAACTTACCTCCATTGTAAGAGATAACCGCTCCTCCATTCATTTCTGATCCAGTTGCTGGAAGTGTAACTACTGTTCCTATAGGTAACCCCTTAGAAACCGGAACAGGATTAAAGCCATAGTTTAATAAATCGGTTTTGTCTTCACCATCATAGTTAGCTGCTAAATTTACAAACTTAGTTCCGTCCATTACTGAACCACCACCAACCGCTAATAAAAAATCTATATTTTCTTTTTTAACTATTTCTGCCGCTTTTATTAATGTTTCATATTTAGGATTTGGTTCTATACCTGAAAATTCAAATATTTCACGACCTTTTAAAGCATCTTTTACCTTATCCAAAGTTCCAAACTTTTTAATGCTTCCTCCTCCATAAAGGATTAAAACTCTTGAATCCTCTGGTATAAGTGAATTTAATTCTTCTATTTTATCTTTTCCAAATACTATTTTAGTTGGATTGTGAAAAGTAAAGTCTAACATTGTTGATCAACTCCTTATTGTATATATCTCTATATATAATACCATATTTTCCTATTTTATTTTGTAACATTAAATTGACAATAAAAGAGCCCTATATCGTAATTTACGACATAGGGGTCTTTTGAGTATTTATTATTTACCTGTACTTCCAAATCCACCAGTTCTTAATTCACCAGTTTCAAAGTCGTCTCCATCCGCTAAAAGTATTGGCATGAATATAGCTTGTCCTATACCATCACCTACTTTAACTTCCCATGATTTTTTTCCTCTATTAACTAATTTTATAAAATAATGACCTTCATTAGATTCACAATTATAATAGTCACCATCGCCTATACCTACAGTATTTGCTAATTGTATTTGATATTTAAATCCCATTCCACTTCTTGGAAATAATGCTAGCATTTCTCCAACTTGCATATATGCTTTAAAACCAGTTGGAACTACTATATCTTCTCCTGGTTCTAGTGTGAAATTCAATGTGCTTTTTATATCATATCCTGCAGCAAATTTTGTTGCTCTATTAGGCAATGTTAACTCTTCATATGCTATATCTGCATTTGCTTTTTCAAATTCTGCTTTACTTACTTTTTCAAATCCTCTTACTTTCATTATGTTTCTCCTTTAAAAATATCTTTGATACTTATAATAACATATCTATTTTTGTATAACAAATCAAAAACAGATATATTATTAGTTTTTTATATAAGTTAATTAAGTTTCATTATAATTTGAGCAAAGTATTTATCATCATCAACTTTTTTAGGAATATAAAAGTCATATTTTATAAACACCTCTGTATCTAAATTATTATTTTTATTAAAATGTTTATTCATTAACATCAAATACTTTTCTAATTCATCTAAATCACCATAAAAATTGGTGGATACAAATTCACCAGCGACTACTTTCTCTAATAAATCTAAATTTTCATCTTTATATTTTTTTGTTATATATTTATTTTTTTCTTCTTCTTTTAAAAATAGAATACTTTCATCTTCTATTATTTTTTCATTATTAATAACATTATACAAAGTATAGTAACATTCTTCATTCATGCATTTTAAATTTTCATCCAAATATTCTACATATTTTATGCTGTTTTCCTTTTCTAGCATCTTCTTTATCTCAACACCATAAAATTTATATGTACTCTCATATATACTTATTTTATTAAAATCATACTCATTTTCATAATTCTCTATAGTTTCTATTATTTTATTTAAATTTTTTAATTGAGCATGTTTTTTCTTTAACTCTTCAATCTTTTCTTCTATCATACTTTCTTGCTTTGTAATTAACTGTTTATATTCACAAAGTTCTTCACTTTCTATAGTTTCTTTTATATCAGATAAAGATATATCTAAATCTTTTGTTAAAAGAATTAAATTCAATTGATCTAAATGTTTTTGAGAATAACATCTATAGCCATTTTGTTTATTTATATCAGGCTTTAAAATCCCTAAATTATCATAATACCTTAATGTGTCTTTACTTATTCCGAATAACTTACTTACTTGTCCTGTTGAAAGTTTCATAATATCACCTCAAAAATAATTATAGCCTATAGAACAACTCTATAGGCTATAATTATTTTTATTTACTTTATAAATTAACACTTACTTACAAACAATATTATCTATAACTTCTTTACATTCATTTTCTATATCTTCTATAGAGTTGTGTATAAAGATTCCATTTCCGCATGCATATATATTTTTTCTTGATGTCATAAATGTTTTATCAACTTGCGGGCCTGTAGTTACTTGATTTAATTTAATATCACTTCTCATAGCTACTAATCCATCTGAAAGCATTGGGTTTGAAAATATCAAAGTATCACAATCTACAAATATCTCTTGATCTCCTTTAGATAACTTAACTCTATTTATTCTTCCTTGTCCATATATAGATTCTATTGAATAGTTATAATATATATTATCAGTTAATCCATAAGTATTAGCATCTTTATCAGTCGTAATAATTCCTACTACATTTATATTGTTATCTTTTAATTCCTTTTCTATCATGTACAATGTAGCATTTCCAGCTATAAGTATTTCTTTACCTGGAATCATATAAGGCATATTAAATATCTTTTTAGCCATTCCTACAGTAAGAATTCCAGAACATCTATCTCCTACCATATTTACAGGTTTTCTTGAACCTTCTTTTGCCCCATTTGAAAGTATAATATTTGTACCTTTTATTTTTTCTATACCATTTTCAGGACTAGTGCAAAGAACTTCATTATTATCCTCTATTTTTAAAACCATAGTATTTAATTTTACATCTATATTACATTTATCTAATTTATTTAATAAACTAACTTTGTAATCTTTTCCTAATATAGTTTTTTCTTTACTTATATTATAATCACCTAAATTTAAAGCTCCACCTAATACAGGGTCTTTTTCAATTAATAATATATTCTTGATTCCTTTTTCGTTAGCGTCTATAGCACATAGTATACCCGCTGCTCCACCACCAACTATAATTAAGTCATATGCTTTCATGATTAAACCTCCTTATATCCAATAACTGTAGAAGATTTGCAGTTTTTATTTACTTTACTTATATCTATTCCTAATTCTTTGCTTAATATCATGCTTATTGGAATCATACATCCACTTCCTTGACATCCACCCATCATAGCACGAGTTCTTCTCTTGATACCATCTAATGTCTTAGCCCCTAGTGGTCTTCTTATTGCATCAATAATCTCACCTTCTGTTACAAATTCACACTTACATATCATTTTCCCGTAAGAAGGATTTCGAGCTATTAATTTATTTTTTTCTTCAATGTTTAATTCACTCATTCTAACCATTTTAGTTCTAGTCTCTTTAAAGTTTTCTTTTTCTTTTAATTGAATATTTTTAGAAACTATATCTACTACATATTTAGCTATAGCTGGCGCTGCTGTTAATCCTGGTGAGTCTATTCCTATTACATTTATAAAATTTTTGCAATCTCTAGACTCTTCTATTATAAAATCTCCTCCACAAACTTTAGGTCTTAATCCACTGAATGTATTTAAAACTCTTGCTACAGGAATGTCTTTTATAGTCTTTTGACTCTTTTCTAATATTTCATCTATACCTTCTCTTGAAGTTTCTATAGTATCACTATGTTTTGCATTAGGACCTATTAATAAATTTCCATCTACTGTTGGTGTAACTAAAACACCTTTACTTAATTTGCTAGGTACTTGGAATAAAGTTTTTTCGCATAATGTTCCTGCAACTTTATCAAATAAGCAATACTCACCCTTTACAGGATCAATTTCATACTTTTCATTGCTAACTAAATAAGTTAAATAATCTGCGCCTAATCCAGCTGCATTTATAACTATCTTACTTTCAACAACTTCTTTATTATCAAGTTCTATTTTATAAGAATTTAACTCTTTTTTTATATCCACTACAGAATTTCCTAGTTTAAATTCAACTCCATTTTCAACTGCATTTTCACCTAATGCTAATGTCATTTCATAAGGACTTACTATTCCAGAACTTTTTACATATAAAGCTCCAACTACATTTTTATTTATATTTTTCTCTAACTCTAAAACTTCGTCTTTATTTAAAATTTCTAATCCCTTAACACCTATTTCATCTCCATTAGCCTTTAATTCTTTTACTTTTTCTAATTCTTCTTCATTAAATGCTAGTACTAAAGCTCCATTTCTTTTAAAAGGGAATTGAAGTTTTTTAGATAGATCATCCATCATTTCATTTCCTTCTAAATTTAATTTTGCTTTTAGAGTTCCTTTTTTTTCATTATACCCACCATGTATAATACCGCTATTTGCTTTTGATATTCCCTCAGCAACATCTTCATTTTTTTCTATTACTAATATATTTAAGTCATATCTAGATAACTCTCTGGCTATGGCACATCCTACTACACCTGCTCCTATTACAGTAATATCTTTCATACTGATTCCTCCTTCATAAAGAGCTTTCATATCATTTTTTGTCAAATTTTAGCTTTTCTAATTTCAAATATAGTATATACCCATTTTCACTATAAGTAAAATTTATAATTTTAATAATAATCATTAATTTTTTTAATAATAACACAATAGAATTTTAAATTTTTTTAGCAAATACAGTCTCCTTAAGCGAAAAAAAAGAGTTAATTAAATTAACTCTTTTTCATTGCTAGATTTCATTTTATTTTTCTTATTTATACTAAGTAGTTTAATTCCTATAAACACTAATATTAAACTTATCATTATAAGGATAATAAGCTTAAATACCTCAAAATTACTAAAGTCTATAGTTAAAGCTTCATTTAATTTTCCTATTAATCCATCAGGTTTTGTTGAGTGCATTGCAAATACAGATATTGAATTATTTAAAAAGTGCATTATCATAGGTATAAATATTGATTTGCTCTTATAAACAGCATATCCTAGTGCAATTCCTAAAATACTAGTTGGAATAACTCTTATAAAGTCAATGTGCATAAATCCAAATAATATACCACTAAAGATTACACCCCATAATTGAGCTTTCTTCTCTTTACTTTGAGTAAATGAAGTAAATACGAAGCCTCTAAAAAATATTTCTTCACATATAGCTGGCATAACTGCTATAACTATTAAATTTAATAATATACTATCATCTACTTTTAATGCCTCGTTTAGACCTTCTACAACCTGCATATTTTGAGGGAATAAATAAAGTAATATTTGACTTATTAAGTTAATAAATACAAATACACCACCCCAAAGGATTATACCTCCTAATACATGTTGTATTTTAGGTATCTTTATATTAAATGTATTTTTAAAATCAGACTTAATATACCATGCAAATATTAATGGCATAACAATAATCATAATTTGCGTAGCTGCTATCCCAGCAGTTCCAAACTTTAATTGAATTAAACTTCCTACATATATTAACAATACTACTCCAACTGCGTACAAAGTAACTCCATCTGCAACAGAAGGCATAGTTCCTTTTTTAATATTGCTTCTTTTCTCTAGTAATGCAAAGTTTTTACTACTTCCAAATAAAATTTCTTCCGAGTTAAACATCTTCGATAATAACAATACAGCTATTATAACAAACACAAGATTTGATAATAAAACTAAAGCTATTAAACTTATATTACTATTAAATGTTAGTACACTTTTAATAAGTAAAGATATATTAACTACAGGTATTGTAGCTGTGAAGCTATCTAATTCAATAGTAGGAACCATAGAAACATAAGATGGTATCATAACAAATAGTGTAACTGGTGTTATATAGTTTTGAGCATCTTTAAAGCTCTTAGCTAAAGAACATACACACATACTTACAGCTGACACTACCATAGCAAATAAGCATACACATATAAGTGTAATTATTCCAGGGAGTATCATTTGTGAATAATCAATGCTTATCATCCCCATTTCACTTATCATACCTTGAGTTGCAAGTAAAAATGCCATTGTTATAAATATAGATAAAATATTTAAAATTGCAGAAACTACTGCACAAAGCGATACAGCTAAATATTTTCCCATAACCAACTCTAAATTTGTTATAGGTAGTGTAAATAAAGTTTCTAAAGTACCTCTTTCTTTTTCTCCTGCCATAACATCTATCGCAGGATATATAGCTCCCATTAAAAGTCCCATAATTAATACAAATGGTAATATCTGTCCTATTAAATGACCAGCTACTTCTTCATTTTTTGCCACATCTAAAGTTTTATAACTTAATGGCTCAAGTGTAGATTTTGTATCTAATCCACTTTCTTTTATTTTATTTTCTACTAATTCTTCCTTATATGTATTTAATATTTTTTCTACTTCTTCTTTTGCAATGCTTGATGAATTTTCAGATGAGTCTATATAAACATTAAAATTTAGGTATCCATTTTTATCATTTATATTTATATAAGCATCTATATTTCCATCTTTTAAATCTTTTTTATAATCATCAGTAGTTTTTAACTCTATCTGACCTACTTCACTATTATCTTTTTTTCTTTCTTTATTAGTTTCATCTATTACTGAAACTAAAGCTTTGTTTGGATTTTTATTAAAAGCTATATTTATATTTTCTTTTTCCATACTATTCATAGAAATAGACATAACCTGAGTCATACCTACCATAAGTATAGGGTATAAAATTATTGGTAGTATAATCATCATAAATATAGTCTTTTTATCTCTTAATATATCTAAAATTTCTTTTTTAAATATTTGTTTTACTATTTTATTCCTCAAATAAATTCCCCCTCTCACTTGCAAGAGTTATAAATGCATCTCTTAAATTATTAGTTTTTGTATTTTCCTTTAATTCTTCAGGGGTCCCAATTGCAATAATTTCTCCTTGATGTATCATAATTATTTTGTCACACAAAGTTTCAGCTTCTTCCATATAGTGAGTTGAGTATAGAACAGTTTTTCCTCTTTGCTTTTCATTTTTCATAAAATCTATTATAGACTTGCTACTAATTACGTCTAACCCTAGTGTTGGCTCATCGAATATGTATATTTTAGGTGAGTGAACTAGACATCTTGCAATTGATGTTCTTTGAGTTTGACCTGTTGATAAGTTTTCGATTCTATTATCTATAAAGCTTTCCATATCCATTATATTTATAACTTCATTTATAGATTTTTCAATTTCATCTTTTGGCATTTCATATAAGTTTGCAAAAGTTGTTAATAATTCTCTTGGAGAAAGTCTATTATAGAGTTTTGTATTTCCAGATAGATATCCAATTTCTTTTTTAGCTGCATTTTTATCTATTGAATAATCATATCCGCAAACTTCTATGTGTCCAGATGTAGGCGTTAATATTCCTCCAAGCATTCTAAGCAAAGTTGTTTTCCCTGCTCCATTCGGACCCAGTATTCCTAAAATTTCTCCTTCTTTTGCATTAAATGAAATATTATTTACTGCTAAAAATTCTTCTTTTTTTGTTTTAAATTTAGTTAAATTTTTCTTTTTTTTAGAATTGTCATCTTTTACAACTCTAGTAAAAGCTTTGCACAAGTTGTTTACTTCTATCATTTTATCCCCCTTTTAAATTCTTTAAATCTTATTATACACCTTACCTTTTATTATTTTAAATATCAATGGATTAAAAACCTTAAAATAAGGACTAAAATTAGTCTAAATTTCAATTTCCATTCCATCATATGCAAATTTTATATTTTTATATTGTTTTTCTAGTTTAGTATAATCATCATAAGACTTACCCCAATCTTCTTCTAAGTGCGTTATAATAACATTTTTTATGCTATAATCATTTTTTAAATTTTGTATTTCATCTAATGTAAATAGCTCTTTTCTAAGTGGATTATCTGCCTCTAGAATAAATCCATCTTTAAGTTCGTCTCCAACAACCGTATTTCCTATTATAAGTAAATCTGCGTCTTCAAATATAATATCATTTGGAAATGGTTTTACATCACAAGGAGCGTATATAACTTTTTTATTATCTTTTTCAAATACAAATACAGTTGCATGATTAGCCTTTAAAAAACTTATTTTTATTCCATCTATTATTATAGAACTTTCTATAGGTTTTCTTCTTATTAACTTTCTAATATTTTCATAATAATCTAAATATAATCCAAATTTAAATTTTATAGAGTTTATATCTTCCATTACATGCTCCATAGCTAATACATTTACTGGATTATTGCATTCTTTTCCTTTAGAAGTTTCTAACCAGTTTAATCTTATATGTTCAAATACCCTCATTCCAAGAGTATGGTCCGGATCAACATGACTATATAAAACATAATTTATTTCATCAATCTCTGAAAAATTGATTGCTTGAGTTATATCTTCAGGAGTGTCTATTAACATCCCCAAATCTTCTATAAATAAGCTACATCCATATCTAGAATACGGATTTCCTTTTAATCTAGCTTCTTTACAAATCCTACATTTGCACAGTGGCTTAGGAAGTGCAACGCATCCTCCACTTCCAATTATTTTTAACTTCATAATTTCTAACACTCCTTTTGTTTAGTTATACATATTTTCCCATTCAGATTTTAAAATTGTCTTGATAAGCAATTTATGCTAGAACTAAACTCTAATTTTTTAAATTCCTTACTTTTTTCTTGTTTATACCCTTATTTAATCTATATAGTGTCTTAATTCTACTTTTATTTAATTATTCTACGACTTATGCTCCTTACCTCTT
>NZ_JAWDJM010000035.1:0-3843 GCF_032465715.1 Paraclostridium sp. MRS3W1
TTTATATCTGTAGAAGGTGGAGATGACGTATTCGTACATTTCTCAGCTATACAAAAAGATGGATTCAAATCATTAGAAGAAGGTCAAGCTGTTAACTTTGAAATAGTTGAAGGTGCTAGAGGACCTCAAGCTGCTAATGTTACTTTAGCATAATTTATATATAATATAGTATATAACACTCCTTAAGTATGCTTATGCATACTTAAGGAGTTTTCTTGTTTTAAGAAAAAAGTTTTACAATAATAAGTATTTTAAAGGAGAAGATAGATGAATATAAAGCCTTTAGATGTACTATCTAAATATTACGGATATCCAAAATTTAGAAAAGGTCAAGAAGATATAATAAATGAAATTATAAAAGGAAATGATATTCTAGCGATTATGCCAACTGGAGGAGGAAAATCCATATGTTATCAAATACCATCTCTTATTTTAAATGGGCTAACGATAGTTATATCTCCTCTTATATCTCTAATGAAAGACCAAGTGGATTCGTTAAAGACAATGGGAATAGATGCAACTTTTATAAATAGTTCTTTATCTACAATGGAACTTTCAAATATAGTAAAAAATATAGATGATGATAAATATAAAATTATATATATAGCACCAGAGAGATTAGATTCATATGAATTTTCAAATTTAATAAAGTCTAAAGAAATAAGTCAAATAGCAATAGATGAAGCTCACTGCGTATCTCAGTGGGGACATGACTTTAGAACTAGCTACAGAAAAATATCTCAATTCATAAATAACTTAGAAAAAAGGCCTATAATTACTGCATTTACAGCGACAGCATCAGTGGAAGTAAGAAACGATATTATAAACTTATTAGAACTGAATAATCCTAAATTATTTATAACTGGTTTTGACAGAGAAAATTTAACTATAACTATAGAAAAGGCTTCAAATAAAAATAAGTATCTATTAGAGTATATTAATAATCATAAATCTGAAAGTGGAATTATATATGCGGCAACCAGAAAAGAAGTAGATAAGATATATGAAGGATTAAATAAAAGAGGGTACAATGTATCTAGGTATCATGCAGGACTTGGAGCTGAAGAAAGAAAATTAAATCAAGAAAGTTTTATAAAAGATGATGTAAGTGTTATGGTTGCTACCAATGCATTTGGAATGGGAATAGACAAACCTAATATACGATACGTGATACATTATAACATGCCACAGAGTATAGAAAATTACTATCAAGAAATTGGTAGAGCTGGTAGAGATGGTGAAAAAAGTGAATGTGTACTTTTATTTACGCCTGGAGATGTACATATACAAAAATATTTAATTGAAATTGGTACAGAAAACCCAAATAGAAAAAACATTCAATATAAGAAATTAAGGGATATGTCAGATTTAGTATATAGCAATGATTGTTATAGAAAAAGTATTATAAATTACTTTGGAGAAGATTTTAAAAAGGAATGTGGAAACTGTAGTAATTGTTTAGATAATGGAAGCTTAGTTGACAAAACTTTAGATGCTCAAAAGGTTATTTCATGTATAGCTAGAATGAAAAGAAGTTTTGGAATAACTATGATTATAGATGTGCTTAGAGGATCTAAAAACAAAAAAGTATTACAATTTGGATTTGATGAATTATCTACTTACGGAATAATGAAACATTACTCATCGGATGATTTAAAAACTTTTATCAATACACTTATATCTCATGGCTTTATAGATTCTATAGATGGAACTTACCCAACCATAAAATTAAATGAAAACTCAATGAAAACGCTAAAGGGAGATATTAAGGTAGAATTTAAAGAAAGCAAAGTATCTAAAAACTTAGAAATATCAAATGAACTGTATGATACTCTAAAACAAATTAGATATAATATATCAAAAGAAGAAAATATAGCTCCTTATATGATATTTGGAGATGGAACTTTAAAAGTTATGTCTAGTAAATATCCGATAACAAAAGAAAGTATGTTAAAAATTCCAGGTGTCGGAAATATAAAATATGAGAAATATGGAGAAATATTTAAAAGTGCAATAATCAAATATGTTGAAGAAAATAATATAAAAATACAGGGTGACTTTATAAGCTCACAAGAGGAAAAACTTGACTTTATAGATATTAAAACAGATAAAGAACTTTATGAAAAGTTATATATAAAAAGAAGTGAACTTGCTAAAAATGAAGGGGTATTGCCAACTATGATAATATCTAAAAATTCATTAAAAGAAATTAGTGGAAGGTATCCATCAAATGAAGAGCAACTAAATGATATAAGTGGGTTTGGTCCTGTAAAAGTAAAAAAATATGGACGTGTATTTTTAGACATAGTTAATAGATACACAGAAGAAAATAATATATCTGAAATTTGGAAAGAAAAAAACAGATTGAAAGTTATAATAGATGGAGATAGTAGAAGTAATGAAGAAATAGCATTAGATATGCTAAGAGAAAGTAAATCATTGGAAGACATATCCAATGAAATAGAGGTATCTATTTCTACTATATTAGGTTATGTAACAGATATGATAAAGAATGGATCAGAAATAGATTTCAAGGTGAATTTAGAAAAATATTATACTGAAGAAGATGAAGAACATATATTAAAAATATGTGAAGAAGAAGGAATAGACAAGATTAGTCTTATAAAGAAAAAATTGCCTGACAATATAAAATATGAATCTATAAGAGCTGTAATATTAAAAAAATATTATAATCTTATGTAAAACAAAAAAGAAATGTTAAAAAATTAAATTTTAACATTTCTTTTTTGTTTTTATTGTAAAAATACTTGACTTTGCATCGAAAATCATATACAGTATATTGTATACAATATGTAAAACACGAAAGGGGATTTTAATTATGTTAAAAAAATTATCAGAAGTATTCAATGGGTTTTCAAAGCAAATACTTGCTTTAGAGAGAATAAACAGTCAAAGATGTGTAGGTAAGGATTTAGATACTACAAAAACTATATTTGAAAATAAAAGATAATACTATAAAATAATCATAGTATTTTTAAATTTTAAAGGGATATAAGATTATATTAATATAATCTTATATCCCTTTTATAATTAAACTCTTACAATGTCTTTGTTTTTGTATGAGTATACAAAGTCTATAACTTTTCCACTTACGCTGACCGCAATTAAAGATACAGCTATTTGAGAAAATGATAAATATATTAATGATAGACCTAATATAAAAAAGTCACTTATCATATAAACTTTACCAATTTTTAAAGATGTAGTCTTAGAAATTACTAATGCTAAAGCATCGTCTCCACCAGCTGCACCTCCTGCTCTAACAACTAAACCAGATCCTAAACCAACAAAAACACCGGCAATTATACTTCCCAGTATTAAGTTATCAAATTTAGGTATAACTGGACCTATGCTTTCAAAAAAGCTGAATGATAAAGAGAAGCTAATCGTTGCTATTAACGAATACTTAATGAATTTTTTACCAAAAAACTTGTAGCCTACTAATAGTAGAGCACAGTCTATGATAAGATTTGCTAATGAAAGTCTAATGTTAAATAAATTTTTTAACAGTAGTAAAAATCCTAACACTCCACCTTCCGTAATGTTGTTTTGAAAATTAAAATTATAAACTCCAAATGATAGTATAATAGAACCTATCAGTACTAGTAGAATTTGTTCTACAGATCGCCGCCTGGCCATAATATCCCTTCCTTTTTCTTGTATTTAATAACATTATATATAATAAATACAAATTTGTATACAGCAAAAAAGCAAACTAAACATTATACGAAAAAAAAAGCAAATTTGCAATGATTTTTGTGAAGTTTTTTTTGGTTTTTGAAAAATCTAAATGCAAACAAGTAATTTCAATAGGTTTAGCTA
>NZ_JAWDJM010000036.1:0-2933 GCF_032465715.1 Paraclostridium sp. MRS3W1
AAATAATCTTGGTCAAGTCCTCGATCTATTAGTATCGGTAAGCTACATACATTGCTGCACTTACACCTCCGACCTATCAACCAGGTAGTCTTCCTGGGATCTTACCCTTACGGTGGGAAATCTTATCTTGAAGTTGGCTTCGCGCTTAGATGCTTTCAGCGCTTATCCATTCCGTACATAGCTACCCAGCCATGCCCTTGGCAGAACAACTGGTACACCAGAGGTACGTCCATCCCGGTCCTCTCGTACTAAGGACAGGTCTCCTCAAATTTCCTACGCCTGCGACGGATAGGGACCGAACTGTCTCACGACGTTCTGAACCCAGCTCGCGTACCACTTTAATGGGCGAACAGCCCAACCCTTGGGACCTACTACAGCCCCAGGATGTGATGAGCCGACATCGAGGTGCCAAACCTCCCCGTCGATGTGGACTCTTGGGGGAGATAAGCCTGTTATCCCCAGGGTAGCTTTTATCCGTTGAGCGATGGCCCTTCCATGCGGAACCACCGGATCACTAAGTCCGACTTTCGTCCTTGCTCGACCTGTATGTCTTGCAATCAAGCTCTCTTCTGCCTTTACACTCTACGCACGATTTCCGACCGTGCTGAGAGAACCTTTGAGCGCCTCCGTTACTCTTTGGGAGGCGACCGCCCCAGTCAAACTGCCCACCTGACAGTGTCCCAATACCTGATTCAAGGTATCTGGTTAGAATCTCAGTACTACAAGGGTGGTATCCCAAGGATGGCTCCACCAAGACTGGCGTCCTGATTTCATAGCCTCCCACCTATCCTGTACATGTAGCACCAAAATTCAATGTCAAGCTACAGTAAAGCTCCATGGGGTCTTTCCGTCCTGTCGCAGGTACCCGGCATCTTCACCGGGATTACAATTTCACCGAGTCTGTTGTTGAGACAGTGCCCAAATCGTTACGCCTTTCGTGCGGGTCGGAACTTACCCGACAAGGAATTTCGCTACCTTAGGACCGTTATAGTTACGGCCGCCGTTTACTGGGGCTTAAGTTCACTGCTTCGGATAAATCCTAACAGATCCCCTTAACCTTCCAGCACCGGGCAGGCGTCAGCTCCTATACATCGTCTTGCGACTTAGCAGAAACCTGTGTTTTTGGTAAACAGTCGCTTGGGCCTATTCTCTGCGGCCACCTCGGGCGTTAACCCTAACGTGGCACCCCTTCTCCCTAAGTTACGGGGTCATTTTGCCGAGTTCCTTAACAACAGTTCTCTCGCTGGCCTTAGGATACTCTCCTCACCCACCTGTGTCGGTTTGCGGTACGGGCACCTTTAATCTCGATAGAAACTTTTCTCGACAGTGTGAAATCAGCTACTTCGCTACTTAATTTCGCTCCCCATCGTACCCCAGCATTATCATGGCGGATTTGCCTGCCTTGACTGCCTCAGTACTTAGCCACACATAACCAACAGTGTGGTTAGCTTATCCTACTGTGTCATTCCATCTCTCAAACGATTATCGGTGGTACAGGAATCTCAACCTGTTGTCCATCACCTACGCCTTTCGGCCTCGGCTTAGGTCCCGACTAACCCAGGGCGGACGAACCTTCCCCTGGAAACCTTGGGTTTACGGCCCGTGGGATTCTCACCCACGTCTCGCTACTCATGCCAACATTCTCACTCCTATACTGTCCACACGTCCTTACGGTCATGCTTCAGCCTGCATAGGAAGCTCCCCTACCTATCATAAATGATATCGTAGCTTCGGTAGTAAGTTTTAGCCCCGGTAATCTTCGGCGCAGGATCACTCGACCAGTGAGCTATTACGCACTCTTTAAATGAGTGGCTGCTTCTAAGCCAACATCCTGGTTGTCTATGCAATCCCACATCCTTTACCACTTAACTTACATTTAGGGACCTTAGCTGACGATCTGGGCTGTTGCCCTCTCGACTATGAATCTTATTACCCACAGTCTGACTCCCAAGTATAAAATAACGGCATTCGGAGTTTGATAATCTTCGGTAAGCGCAATGCCCCCTAGGATATTCAGTGCTCTACCTCCGTATTTCTCAACCTTGAGGCTAGCCCTAAAGCTATTTCGGGGAGAACCAGCTATCTCCGAGCTCGATTGGAATTTCACCGCTATCCACAAGTCATCCCCGAGCTTTTCAACGCTCGTGGGTTCGGACCTCCACGAAATTTTACTTTCGCTTCATCCTGCTCATGGATAGGTCGCTCGGTTTCGGGTCTACGACAGCAAACTTAACGCCCATTTAAGACTCGCTTTCACTACGGCTCCATACCTTAAGTACTTAACCTAGCTTACTATCGTAACTCGTTGGCCCGTTCTACAAAAAGTACGCGGTCACACATATAAAGTGCTTCCACAGCTTGTAAGCGCAGGGTTTCAGGTTCTATTTCACTCCCCTCCCGGGGTTCTTTTCACCTTTCCCTCACGGTACTATGCGCTATCGGTCACTAAGTAGTATTTAGCCTTGGAGGATGGTCCCTCCTGCTTCCCACAGGGTTTCACGTGTCCCGTGGTACTCTGGATCACATCTAAAGTCTTCTCGTTTCAACTACGTGGCTATTACACTTTATAGCGGAGCTTTCCAACTCTCTTCGTTTACGATACCTCTTTGTTGATGATGTGTCCGCAACCCCAGCGAAGAAAACTTCACTGGTTTGGGCTATTCCGCGTTCGCTCGCCGCTACTTACGGAATCGAATTTCTTTCTTTTCCTCCGGGTACTTAGATGTTTCAGTTCCCCGGGTTCCCCTCACTAAGCTATGTATTCACTTAATGATACTTAGACATTACTCTAAGTGAGTTTCCTCATTCGGAAATCTTCGGATCAAAGTTTACGTGCAACTCCCCGAAGCTTATCGCAGCTTATCGCGTCCTTCATCGGCTCTTAGTGCCAAGGCATCCGCCCTGCGCCCTTAATAACTTGACCAGTTATTAAA
>NZ_JAWDJM010000037.1:0-47961 GCF_032465715.1 Paraclostridium sp. MRS3W1
ACATATAACCATATGAATACTAAACAAGCTAGCAGTATTCCGTATATTATAGCTACACTAATACCTCTATTTAGCTTAAACTTATTTTGTAAAAAAGTCATAGGTTTATTAAGTATATAAGCAATTAAGAAACCTATTATAAAAGGAGTTAACACACCTGAGATTATTGTAATATTAGTTTTTGTAAATGTTATAATGTGATCAAAATTTTTGTAAAGTATAACTCCTATAAAAAATACTACAATAGGAATTATATACCGTACCGAATTTGAAATTTCGTCAAGTAATTTTTTCATATGTCCCCCTAAAAATAAATTTTGAAAATTAATATTCTATGTAGTATAACATTTTTTTTATTAACTTTAAACCACAAAAATATAACAAAAGTTTAAATGTATTTTTATTTATTTGAAAGATATAGGCCAGTTATAGTAAAATTAAGAAGTAATATAAACAATTATGATAAGGGTTGAGGATATTGAATAGTACTTTAAATAAAAGGCAAAGTAAAATTATTGATATATTAAAAAATAGTAAACAACCTATAAGTAGTAAGGCATTAGCGGAAGATATAGGTTGTTCTACAAAGACAATTCAAGTAGAAGTTAAAAATATAAACTCTATAATGGATAGTGTAAAAATAGAATCCGCAAGAGGGGTAGGATATAACTTAGTTGGAGATATAGGTAGTTTAAAGGATATAAAAGATGAATCTATAAAGGATGATTTTGATAGAATTAGTTATATACTTAAGAAAATAATCTTACTCTATAATGGAGATACATTAAAAATAGAAAGTTTAGCGGATGAAATGTATGTTAGCCTATCGACTATAAAAAATGACTTAAAAGAAGTAAAAAAAATTCTTAAAATGTATAATTTAAAAGTAATATCAAAGCATAAACTAGGTATTGGAATAGATGGAGATAAAAATAACTTAATTAGATGTATAATAGAAAGCAGCTTAAAGTATGAAGATTTACATATTGAAGATTTTTTTAGTGAATTTGTAAGTCTAAATATGATATCAATCCGAAATGAAATTTTAAATAAGCTTGAAAATGAAAATATTATTTTTACTGATTATGAGTTTAATAACATGTTTAATTACATACTTTTGTATTTATCTTTAGAAAACAAGATTGATTATAAAGATTATATAGATAAATATATAATTACTTATAAAGAAAAGGTACAAAATAAAAATACTGAAAGTACTAAAAATAAGGTGCTAAACTCTATAGATAAGTTTATTAAAAACTTAAAGCTTGCAACATCTATTGATTTAAGTGATGATGATGTTTTTAAGGATTATCTATGCAGACATATAATTAACTTTTGTATAAAAAATGATTTGAATATAAACAATCAAAGCATTATATCTAATGATATTAAACTTAAGTATCCATTTGCATTTGAACTAGCTAATATAGCTAAAACTACATTAGAAGAAGATTTAAATATAGATATAAATGAAAATGAAGTAGCAAACATTGCTATTCATATAGGAGGAGCACTTCAAAGAAGCTCAAATAATGAAAATCATAAAGTTTTAAAAACTATAATAGTGTGTGCATCAGGTATAGGAACATCAATGCTTATAAAGGCTAGGTTAGAAGCAAAGTTTGAAAAACGACTTGAAGTTTTAAAAGTTATTCCATCATATTTAATACATTATGTAGGTGTTATGGATGTAGATTTTATAATAGCTACAGTTCCTGTAGAAGTTAAAAATATTCCAGTGATTAAAATATCACCTTTTTTAGATGATAAAGAGGTAACTATAATTGAAAAATTCCTAGATACGGGAAACATATATTATAATGTTAATTTATCAGATATATTTAGCGAAGACTTATTTTTTATAGATTTAGATTTTGATAATAAGTATGATGTAATAAGTTATATGTCAGATAAACTATTAGAAAACAATTATATAGATGAAGAAATGAAAAATTCTTATATAGAAAGAGAAAAAATTGCTACTACGGAAATCGGAAATATGGTAGCTATACCTCACGGAGCACATGGTAAGGTTTTTAAAAATGCTATAGCTATAGGTATTTTAAAAAGAAGTATACCTTGGGATGTTGGACAAGTAAGACTTGTTGTAATGTTGTCTCTTCAAAAAGAAAGTATATTAAACTATGAAGATTTATTTTCTAACATATATAAAAGAATAGATTCTATTGCCAAGGTAATAAGTATATGTGAATCTAAGAAGTATGAAAAATTTATATCTATGTTTAAATAAAAGTAAATATATCTATTTCGACAAATTTCTCTTTTGATTAAGAGAAATTTTTTGTCTTTTAGGAAAATGTATTCAAGGTTATTATAAGTATATAAGATAACACTAGCGAGGTGATAATATGATTTACACAGTAACACTTAATCCATCTATAGATTATGTAGTAAAACTAGATGATTTAAAAACTGGAGAAGTAAATAGAACAAATGAAGAATATGTATACCCAGGTGGTAAAGGAATAAATGTATCTTTAATATTAAATGAGCTTGGATATAATAACAAGGCATTAGGATTTGTAAGCGGATTTACAGGAGCATATATAAAAGATACTTTAAGACATAAAGGTTTAGAAGAAGATTTTATAAATTTAGAAAATGGATTTACAAGAATAAATGTAAAAGTAAAAAGTAGCAATGAAACTGAAATAAATGGACAAGGTCCAATAATTAATGAGATGGCTCTAAATGAATTATATACAAGGCTAGATAAGCTTGAGGAAAACGATGTATTGGTTTTGGCAGGAAGCATACCAAACACATTAGATTCTTCTCTTTATGAAAACATAATGAAGAGATTAGAAAATAAAAATATAAAAATTGTAGTAGATGCAACTAAAGATTTATTGATGAATGTTTTAAAACATAAACCATTTTTAATAAAACCAAATAACCATGAATTAGAAGATTTATTTAATGTTAAATTAGAAAATATTGATGACATAATAGTTTATGCAAATAAGTTAAAAGAAATGGGTGCTAAAAATGTATTAGTATCTATGGGAAAAGATGGTGCACTTTTAATTAGTGAAAATGGAGAGATTTTTATAAGCAATGTTGCAAATGGAGAAGTTAAAAATTCTGTAGGAGCAGGAGATTCTATGGTAGCAGGATTTATTGCGGGATATTTAGAATCGAACTCTTACGAAAAAGCACTACAATTAGGAGCAGCTAGTGGAGGTGCAACAGCATTTTCGAATGATTTAGCAAATAAAGAATATATATACAAATTAATAGATGAAATCAAAATTGAAAGGAGATAAATTTTATGAGAATAGTCGATTTAATAGACAAAAGATCTATAAGCCTTGCTTTAAAAGCAAAAAATAAAAAAGATGCAATAGATAAATTAGTAGATTTAGTAAATAACAGTGGAAATTTAAATGATAGATTAGAGTATAAAGATGCCATAATAGCTCGTGAAAATCAAAGCACAACAGGTATTGGAGAAGGAATAGCTATACCACATGCTAAAACTAAAGCAGTTAAACATGCGTGTTTAGCAGCAGCAGTTTGCAAAAACGGTATAGACTACGAATCTTTTGACGGAAGTTTGTCTCATTTATTCTTTATGATTGCAGCTCCAGAAGGTGCAAATAATACTCACCTAGAGGTATTATCTAGATTATCTACAATACTTATGGATGAAGAATTTAGATCAAAGTTAATAAATGCACAAAATGAAGATGAGTTTTTAAATTTAATAGATTATAAAGAAAAAGAAAAATTTCCAGAAGAAGAAAAAGAAGAAGTTTTAGAACAAAGAGAAGTTAAAAATTCAAAATATCCTCAAGTTTTAGCAGTTACAGCATGTCCAACAGGTATAGCTCATACTTTTATGGCAGCTGAAAGCTTAAATAAGCAAGCTGAAAAGATGGGAGTTAGTATAAAAGTGGAAACTAACGGCTCATCAGGGGCTAAGAATATTTTAACTAAAGAAGAAATTGAAAATGCAAATGCTATAATAGTTGCAGCTGATAAAAAAGTAGATATGGCAAGATTTAATGGCAAAAAAGTTATAATAACTAAAGTTGCTAATGGAATTCATAAAGCAGAGGAATTAATAACTAAAGCTGTAAATGGAGATGCTCCTATATATAATCATGGAGGAAATGTAGAATCATCAGAAGAAAAAGAGGATGAAACTGCATTTAGAAAAGTATATAAGCACTTAATGAATGGAGTATCTAATATGTTACCGTTTGTTGTAAGTGGTGGTATATTAATTGCACTAGCATTTTTATTAGATAAGTATGCTATAGATCCAGCAAACTTTGGATCAAATACACCAATTGCTGCATTCTTTAAATCTATAGGAGATGTTGCCTTTGGATTTATGTTACCTGTACTTGCAGGGTATATAGCATATAGTATAGCTGATAGACCGGCATTAGTTGTAGGTTTTGTTGGTGGAGCACTTGCAAATGCAGGTGGGTCAGGATTCTTAGGCGCGTTACTTGCAGGATTTTTAGCAGGATATTTAGTTGTTGGTCTTAAAAAAGTATTTAGTGTATTACCAGATTCATTAGATGGTATAAAACCTGTATTACTATATCCACTATTTGGGACACTTTTAATGGGAGTTATAATGACTTTTGTAATAGTACCTCCAGTTGCAGCATTAAATGCTGGGATAACTAATTTATTAAATGGACTTGGAACAAGTTCAAAGTTAGTTCTTGGATTAGTACTAGGCGGAATGATGGCTATAGACATGGGTGGACCTATAAACAAGGCAGCTTATGTATTTGGGGTAGCATCACTTCAATCAGGTCAATATGAGATAATGGCAGCGGTTATGGCAGGCGGAATGGTACCACCATTATCAATAGCTCTTGCTACAACTTTCTTTAAAAATAGATTTACAAAAGAGCAACAAGAATCAGGAAAAGTTAACTATGTAATGGGATTATCATTTATAACAGAAGGAGCTATACCATTTGCAGCGGCAGATCCTTTAAAAGTTATACCAGCTTGTGTTTTAGGATCAGCTACAGCAGGAGCTCTTAGTATGATGTTTAATGCAACACTTAGAGCACCTCATGGAGGAATCTTCGTAGTTCCAGTTGTAGGTCATCCTATAGCTTACTTAGGAGCTATAATAGCAGGATCTTTAGTAGGTATGTTTGCACTAGCATTATTAAAAAAACCTATAGAAAATTAGTATAAATTAGAATAATAATTAATAAAAATATAAGAATAGACTATGGAGAGCATTTTATCCATAGTCTATTTTGCGTTTGCCTTAAAAAAATAATTTTATATAAAATTATATTAAAAAGACCAAGTGTAACAAATTACGACAACATGGTTTTTGTATAATATTATCAATGAATTAATACGTGGAGGAAAAAATATGAAACAGAAAAAATCTATAGGAATAATTATAAGTAGTTTACTATGTGCATTCATGTTAACAGGATGTACAAATAGCAATCAAAGTGTAGATAAAAGAGTAAATATAAATAACAATGCAGAAAAATCACCTATAGAGGTTGACGATATAGAATTTGTTGGGTTAGAAATATCACAGCCAGATTCAATCGGTCAGAGATATATAAAAACAAAGGTAAAAAATAATTCAAACTTAACAATAACCAGTATAAGGGTTGAACTTAAAATAGGAGATAAAGAAACTACTTATATAGCATCAAACAAAACACTTAATCCAGGACAGACAAGTGATGATATAAAATGTTTTGGTCCAAAAAGTGGGGATATAAGTGATATAGAAGCTAAAAGTATAAATATTAAAGTAAACGAAGATGGTAAAATGGTGTTTGTAGACTATGATACAAAATTAGGCGAGTATAATGTTTTAGAAGCTAATATAGAAAAGGAAGAAGAGTAATTACTACTTCTTCCTAATATAGTAAATAACCATTAAAAATGCTCCGGTCATTGCATATATCATATCTTGCATAGTGTCTTTTAATCCACCAGCTTGAGTTGTCATATTAAAGAACTTGTCAAGTAAATATTCTACTATTTCGCAAAGTCCAGACACTCCTAATGAAAAGAAAAAAATGACTATGAAAAATAATATTTTGTCTATTAAAGTTGGGGTGTTATAGTATTTTAAAATATTCCAACCTATTTTTAAACTTATAAAACCTGACCAAAAATGAAGAAAGCTATCATAAGGTTTAAATATATCGTACATTCTATAACATGAACCTATTAAAAATGAAAAAAGTACAAATAGATTTCCGGCTACATACAATGGTGTATCTATTACGTAAAAGTTTTTCATGTAAGCTTTTGTAAGTATAAATAGTATGATTAAACATAAAAAACTAATAGAACTTTTCCCATACTCTTTAGTAAATAAAAAGTAACCTATAGAAAAAATGTATATAGCGTAAAGTAAATATCTAAATATTTTCAAACTATTTTTATTCATAAGCATACCTTCCTATATAAAAAATATTTATAACTAGTATGTGTACGTTATCTAAATTTATTACATATGTAAAACACATGAAATGTTAAATGAATGTTAAAAAATAAAAACATGTTACAGATCTGTTGCAAAAACAAAAAAAAAGTATATAATAATTTATATAAATAATTTAGTACTCCTTGAAGGGGAGTAGCTTTCGTTAAAAAACGATAATCAATCGCCAATTTCGGATTTAAAGATCCCGGTTGATTAGCAAGATAAACCTTGTTAGCGAGACCTTCAAGTAAACTTTATTTTGATTTTAAAATAGAGTTTGCTTGGAGGTCTTTATTATTTAAATAAATTAGGTGGAGGCAAATTATGTTTTACAAAAAAAGTATCGATGAAATATTAAGTCAATTAAACTCAAGTTTAAATGGTTTAAGTTCAGACAAAGCACATGACATACTATTAGAGCATGGATACAACGAGTTAAAAGAAAAAGAAAAAACTCCTACATGGAAGTTATTTTTAGAAACTTTTAAGGATCCACTAGTTATCATATTATTAATAGCGGCATTGGTTCAAGCGTTCTTAGGAGAAGCGGTAGAGTGTGGAATAATATTTGCGGTTTTAATTTTAAACTCTATATTATCTGTAGTTCAAACGAAAAAAGCAGAAGGATCTTTAGCAAGTCTTAAAAAATTATCAGTTCCAAATGCAAAAATTATAAGAGATGGTATAAAAGTTACAGTTCCATCAAGAAATGTAGTACCGGGGGATATAATAATTTTAGAAGCTGGTGATTATGTACCAGCAGATGGTAGAATTTTAGAATCTCAAAACTTAAAAGTTGTAGAGGGAATGCTTACAGGAGAAGCAGAACCTGTGTTAAAGCATGAAGAAGTAATAAGCGAAGATGTAGCATTAGGAGATCAAAAGAATATGGTCTTTAGCGGATCTATGGTAGTTTACGGTAGAGGGACATATTTAGTAACTCAAACTGCTATGGACACAGAAATGGGTAAAATTGCAGATTTACTAGAAAATGCAGAAAACAAGCAAACACCACTTCAGATAAAACTAGATGAGTTTAGTAAAAAATTAGGTGTAGGTATAGTAATATTAGCAGCTTTAATATTTGGAATAGAAGTATTTAGAGGTGGGGCAGTAGTAGATTCGTTTATGTTTGCAATAGCTATAGCAGTTGCAGCTATACCAGAGGCGTTATCTTCTATAGTAACTATAGTCTTAGCAGTTGGAACTAATAATATGGCAAAGAAACAAGCTATAGTTAGAAAATTACCAGCAGTTGAAACATTAGGATCAACAAGTGTTATATGTACAGATAAAACAGGAACATTAACTCAAAATAAGATGACAGTTGTAGATGACTTTACTTACAACCCAGAAAAAGCACTAGTAAATGATGAGTGTTTTGAAACAGCAGCAACAAAAGAATTAACTAAACAAAAGAGTTTCCTTATATTAAGCTCAGCACTTTGTAATGATTCAGATAAAACTAATGAAGGCGCTGAAATAGGGGATCCTACAGAAATAGCACTTATGAATTACACTAACAAAAGTGGATTTGATTATAAAGAAATAAGAGAAATAAATACTAGATTAAGTGAATTACCATTTGATAGTGATAGAAAACTTATGACTACTGTTAATAAGGTTGATGGAGAAGTAGTTATGTTTACAAAAGGGGCTCCGGATGTAATCTTTAATAGATGTAAGTATGCATTAGTAGGAGACGAAGTTGTAAAGGCTAGTGATGAGATAATTGATGAATACAAGAAAATGAACGAAGAGTTTTCTAATAAAGCATTAAGAGTTTTAGCATTTGCAACAAAGAGAGTAGAAAATGAAAGTTTTGTACCAACAATTGAAGATGAAAACAACTTAACTTTAATCGGACTTACTGCAATGATAGATCCTCCTAGAGAAGAAGTTTATGAAGCAGTAGAAAATGCTAGAAAATCTGGTATAAAAACTGTCATGATAACAGGAGATCACAAAACAACTGCAAAAGCAATAGCTGTAGATATCGGAATATTTGAAGATGGAGATATGGCTTTAACAGGTAGTGAATTAGATGCATTAACTGATGAAGAGTTAGATAGAGATTTAGATCATATATCAGTATATGCAAGAGTTTCACCAGAAAATAAAATAAGAATAGTAAAAGCATGGCAAAGAAAAGGAAGAGTTTGTGCAATGACAGGAGATGGAGTAAATGATGCTCCAGCTTTAAAACAAGCAGACATAGGTATAGGAATGGGAAGTGGAACAGAAGTTGCAAAAGATGCATCGGATATGGTTTTAGTAGACGATAACTTTGCAACAATAGTAAATGCTGTAGAAGTTGGTAGAACAGTTTATACAAATATTAAAAAATCTATAATGTATTTATTCTCAGGAAACTTAGCGGGAATAATAGCTATATTATTTGCAGTATTTGCAAACTTACCAAATCCATTTACTACAATACAATTATTATTTATAAACTTAGTAACAGATTCATTACCAGCAATAGCACTAGGTCTTGAAAAACCAGAAAAAGGAGTTATGAAGGATGCTCCTAGAGATCCAAATGAAAGTATCTTATCAAAAGGTTCTTTAGGATTTGTTGCAACTAGAGGGATTATAATAGGTGCTGTCACAATAGCTGCACAATTTATAGGAATGAAACATTCACCTGAATTAGGAGTATCAATGGCATTTGCAACTCTTACATTATCAAGAATAATGCAGACATTTGCATCAAGATCAAATACAGAAACAATATTTGAACTTGGAATTAAAAGTAATAAATATGTATTAGGTGCAGTTGGAGTTTGTTTAATAATGTTCTCTTTAACATTACTACCATTTATGAGAGAAATATTTACAATGCCAAGTAGCTTTAACTTCACAACTTTAATGACTTGTTTTGGTCTTTCAGTACTTGCAACTTTAGCAATGGAAGTTAGTAAAGTTATAAAAAGAAAATAAATTCATATACTTTATAAATAAAAAATTTGGAGGTATATATATGTATGAGTTTATAGTAATGACAATAACGACTCTTATATTAACTTCTCCAACCATTTTTATAAAGTATATAATAAACCATATGATGAGTATAATTAAATTTTATATTTGTTTAGAACAAATAATAAAATTACAATTAGAAGTTTAATAAAAAGAGTATCGAAAATTTCGATACTCTTTTTTACGCTTAAACAAATTATATCTAATAAAAAATTATGAATAATCTATGAAACTTAGTTATATCAATACACTGTGTTTTAGCGTGAAAAAGTTTTTGAGCAACGGACGAAGTCGTTGGCGACATGATCGAAGAGAATTTTTGAAACAACGTATTGCAAAAATAAATTAAACGTATATAATGTTTATATAAATATATATTAAAAAGAGATTATAGACCCCTAAGTGAATTTTAAAGAACATAAAATTTTGCTTGGGGTTTTTTTATATTTTAGCAAATTTAGCTAATAATTTTATTTAAATTAATGTAGGTGGAGGAAGTATATGTTTTATAAAAAAAGTGTAGAGGAGACTTTAAGCCAGGTAAATTCTAGCTTAAAAGGATTAAGCTCATCTAAAGCAAGTGAATTGCTAAAAAAGTATGGGCCAAATGAATTAAAAGAAAAATCCAAGGTGCCTATTTGGATGTTATTCCTAGAAACATTTAAAGATCCATTGGTTATTATTTTATTAATAGCAGCACTTGTGCAAATATTTTTAGGTGAAGGTATGGAATCTTTAATTATATTTGCAGTACTAATCTTAAATTCAATATTATCTGTAGTACAAACTAAAAAAGCAGAAAGTTCACTTCAAAGTTTAAAAAAACTATCAGTTCCAAATGCAAAAGTCATAAGAGATAATAAAAAAGTTACAGTTAATTCAAAAGATATAGTGCCAGGAGACATAATAATTTTAGAAGCTGGAGATTATGTTCCTGCTGATGGAAGAATTATAGAATCTCAAACGCTTAAAGTTGTAGAAGGAATGCTTACAGGAGAAGCAGAACCAGTTTTAAAACACAACAAACCAATATTAAAGGATGTAGCATTAGGGGATCAAAAAAATATGGTTTTTAGTGGCTCTATGGTCGTTTATGGAAGAGGGGAGTATGTAGTAACACAAACTTCTATGAATACTGAAATGGGAAAAATAGCAGATCTACTTGAAAATGCAGAAAGTAAGCAAACACCACTTCAAATAAAATTAGACGAGTTTAGTAAAAAACTTGGTGTAGGTATAGTAATATTAGCAGCTTTTATATTTTTAATAGATATATTAAGGGGAGCTAAACTAATTGATTCATTCATGTTTGCAGTTGCTATAGCAGTTGCTGCAATACCTGAAGCATTATCATCTATAGTAACGATTGTTCTTGCAGTTGGGACAAACGTTATGGCTAAAAAACAATCAATAGTCAGAAAACTACCAGCAGTTGAAACACTAGGATCAACAAGTGTAATATGTACAGATAAAACAGGAACTTTAACTCAAAACAAGATGACAGTTGTAGATACATATGTATACAATCCAGAAAGAGCATTAGCATACAATACTAGCTTAGAGGTTGCAGCAGCAAAAGCATTATCAAAACAAGATGAGCTTATAATAATGTGCTCAAGTTTATGTAATGATTCAGATATAACTAGTGAAGGTGTTGAAATAGGTGATCCAACAGAAATTGCTCTTATAAATTATGCAAATAAAAAAGGTTTTGATTATAAACAAATAAGAAATGAAAATATTAGGATAAGTGAATTACCGTTTGATAGTGAAAGAAAGAGAATGTCTACGGTACATAAGTTAGATGAAGATGTAGTTATGTTTACAAAAGGAGCTCCGGATGTAATATTTAGTAGATGTAAATATGCATTAGTAGGAGATGAAGTAGTTAAAGTAAATGATAAAATTTTAAATAGATACAAGCGTATGAATGAAGAATTTTCTAATAAAGCATTAAGAGTTTTAGCTTTTGCTAGCAAAAGTGTTAAAGATGAAGGTTTTATTCCAACACCAAATGATGAAGAAAATCTAACTTTAATAGGACTTACAGCAATGATAGATCCACCAAGAAAAGAAGTTTATCCAGCTGTTAAAAATGCTAAAAAATCTGGTATAAAAACTGTTATGATAACAGGGGATCATAAGACAACAGCAAAAGCTATTGCTAAAGATATAGGGCTGTTTACAAGTGGAGATATGGCATTAACAGGGCATGAATTAGATGCATTAACTGATGAAGAGTTAGATAAGGATTTAGAAAAAATATCAGTGTTTGCAAGGGTTTCACCAGAAAATAAAATAAGAATAGTAAAAGCATGGCAAAGAAAAGGAAAAGTTTGTGCAATGACAGGAGATGGAGTAAATGATGCTCCAGCTTTAAAACAAGCGGACATAGGTATAGGAATGGGAAGTGGAACAGAAGTAGCAAAAGATGCATCAGATATGATTTTAGTAGACGATAACTTTGCAACTATAGTAAATGCAATAGAAGTAGGGAGAACTGTTTATACAAATATTAAAAAATCTATAGCGTATTTATTCTCAGGAAATTTAGGAGGAATAATAGCTATATTATTTGCTGTAATTGCAGGATTACCAAATCCATTTACTACAATTCAGTTACTATTTATAAACCTTGTAACAGATTCATTGCCAGCGATAGCACTAGGACTTGAAGAGCCTGAAAAAGGTGTTATGGATAATCCGCCAAGAGATAAAGATGAAAAGATATTAACTAAAGATACAATTGGATTTGTTTTAACTAGAGGATATATTATTGGGGCAGTTACAATAATGGCTCAATTAATAGGGCTTAGATATTCTCATGAATTAGGTGTTGCAATGGCATTTTCAACACTTACACTTTCTAGAATAATGCAGACATTTGCTTCTAGATCTAATACTCAATCAATACTTGAATTAGGATTTACTAGCAATAAATATGTGTTAGGTGCAGTTTGTATTTGTTTGACAATGTTTATGTCAACGCAGCTTCCTTTTATGAGAGAAATATTCAATATTCCTTATAGCTTTAACTTTAATATACTATTAATTTGTTTTGGTCTTGCAGTTTTATCCACATGTTCTATGGAGATAAGTGAGTTTTTAAAAAGAAAATAAAAATGATTTTAAATAAAAATAAGGCTGAATAATAGAAGTTAAAATATCTATATTCGGCCATTTTATTTTTTGGCTATGTTATACAATTGTGTGATTAATATACAGAAAATAGGTTATAATATAGGTATTAACTATACTTCACCATATTATATAGAAAGGATTACTTATATTATGCAAAAAGTAGATATAAAAGCCATAGTTAAAAATTTGAATAAAGAAGAACTTAGAGATTTAATTTCTGTAGCACAAGGAGTTTTAAGTGCTTTATTTAGCTCTGATGAAATCAAGGATAATATTAAGGAAAGTAGATTTTCTAAGGGATATGAATGTCCTAAATGTCAATGTAAGGATGTTAATAAAAATGGAAAGACTAGAGGTAGACAAAGATATATTTGTAAAAGATGTCGTTGTTCTTTTGATGAGTTTACTATGTCTCCTTTCTCTAGCACTAACTTAGGATTAGATAAATGGCTTAAATACTGCGAATTAATGATATTAGGACTTTCTATAAGACAATGTGCAACTGAAATTGGAGTTGGAGTTAAAACATCTTTTTATATGAGACATAGGATTTTAGATGTTATTAATCTATCATTAAAAAATGATATGGTTGAAGGTATTGTAGAAGTAGACGAAGTTTTTATTCGAGAATCATATAAAGGTAATCATTCAAAGAGTACTACTTTTAAGATGCCTAGAGAACCTAGAAAAAGAGGTAAAGGAAAAAAAGATAAGAAAAAAAGAGGTATTTCTAATGACCAAATTTGCATTGAAACTGGTATTGACCGTAAAGGAAATATAGTAATGGGAGCAGTTTGTAATGGTAGAATTACAACTAATGATATCGTTAGATTTTTTGATGGAAAAATAGGAGAAGATGTTACTTTCGTAGTTGATAGCCACAAATCTTATTTTAGTATAAATAAAGACCTAAATGTTGAATTAAAACGAGTTCCTAGAGGTAAATCTATGCTAGATAGTGTTTACCATCTACAACATGTAAATTCTCTTCATAGTAGCTTTAAGAGATGGTTAATGCCCTTTAATGGCGTTTCTACTAAATATATTTCTAATTACTTGGCTTGGTTTAAATTCTTACAATTAAGCAAGAAGAACAAAAAGAATGATAGAATCAAGGATATGTTGGTTAATGTAGCAACTAAAGAAACTTGTATAACTATAAATACTATTAGGAATAGATATATTGAATTAGCTTAAAGCTAAGAAACCCTTAATAAGACGGTTTATTGATTGAAATATTATTTAACAAGTTATATAATACAAGTAATATAAGATAGTTCGCAATTGTTATATAAATTTGAAAGGGAGGAAGGCATGAAATCTAAATATGAGAAAAAATCATATATACAGGTAATATGTTTTGGTGCAATTATTGGTCTGATTACTGAGTTATTGAATTTTTATCCTAATGATGATTTGTGGGGTTGGAGTTCTATTGCAGGCTCTTTTGGATTTTGGATATTCTCAACAACGTTTGTGATTTACTTTAGTTCTTCTAATAAAAATGCAATGATAAATACCTTCTCATATTTATCGAGTATGTGTATCAGTTATTATTTGTTACAAAGTATCATTGATTTTTTTACCCCAAATGTAACAGTTGATAAGTTTCTCCAATGGAATCATCTATTCCACTGGATTGGTATAGCTGTTCTTTGCGGACTTGTAGCTTATGTCTTGTTCTATTGGAACAAAAAGACAGTTTGGGGTAGTGTGTTGTATGCACTTCCTGTTGCGGGTATGTTAGTTGATACGATTAACAACTGCATGAAGTTCTACTATTCGCATACAAATTTAGCAAACAGCATTTTGGGTATTATATTTCTTCTCATTATGTTCGTGGTGCTATTTAAGAAAGTAGATAAGAAAGGGATATTTGTGTTTGTCTTAATCGTTGTTGCGTTAATCGGCTTCATACTGTTCCCAACGACTTCTCAGAGTATTACAATGGAATCTACTATCACTTGCGAATTAGGCGGTGAAACTGAGGTGTTTTACATAAAAATGAGGGATGACGGTAAAATATTAGAAATTGAGGGTGATGAAACAGTTTATGAGGAAATAGATATTCATTCCTTAAAAACTATTCCAGAGGTAGTCCATGCATTGCAAGACTATTACGAGAGCAAAGGCGGAGCATGGAAGATGGAATAAATTCCAATATGCCGAACAGAGTAGGACTTTGGTCCTGCTTTTTTCGTGCCTGAAAATAAGCTCAAAACACCCTGAGGTTATTTCTGTTTGGGATTCAAAATGGAACAATTCTCAAAAAGTGCTTATATTACCGAGAAAATCGCCATCCCTCGAATTTAGAAAAAGTCATAAATTATGAGGAATAATATTAATTTATTTATCACATAATTGTCTAACATAGCCTATTTTTTTATATTAAAATAAATAGTATGTATTATTTATAGAAATTAAAATATAAATTGATATAATTATAGTTGAGAGTAGATTTTGAATAAGGGGGTATGTGATATGAGAGATAAAATTATAAAAAGCGTTGAAAATATTAAAGATGAAATGGTTAATTCAATTATTGAAAGTGTACAAATACCAAGTGTAATTGGTGAAGAAAGTAAACAGTATCCATTTGGAAAAGATATAGATGATGTACTAAACCATATGTTAGATTTGTGTGATAAATTAGGATTTAAAACTTATAAAGATAAAGAAGGATATTATGGCTATGCAGAAATAGGAGAAGGAGAAGAACTAGTAGGAATTTTAGGGCATTTAGATGTAGTTCCAGCTGGAGATTTAAGTGCATGGAATGTAGAACCTTTTAAGGGAACTATAATAGATGGTAAGCTTTATGGAAGAGGAACTCAAGATGATAAAGGACCTACTATTGCGGCTATATATGCAACAAAGGCAATAATAGATTCAGGCTTTAAATTAAATAAAAGAGTTAGATTTATTTTTGGAACAGATGAAGAAACTTTATGGAGAGACATGGCTAAGTACAATGAAAATAAAGAAGAGATACCTAGTTTTGGATTTACGCCAGATAGTGCATTTCCTTGTATAAATGCTGAAAAAGGATTATTACAATGTATATTATCATCAAATAAAGCATCAAAAGTAAACTTAAAAGCAGGAGATGCTTTTAATGCAGTTCCAAGTAAAGCTACATATAACAGTATAAATTTAGTTGAATTAGAAAGTGAATTAAAAAAATTAGGATTTGAATATAAGAAAGAAGAAAATGCTATAACAGTTGTAGGAAAAAGTGTACATTCGCAAAAATGTAATGAAGGTATAAATTCTATATCTAGGTTGTGTATAGGTCTTAAAAATATCGGAATAAACACTCCAGCTATAGATTTTATATCTGAAGTAATAAAAGAAGATGCACATGCAAATTGTATATTGCCAAATTGTGAAGATGTATCAGGTAAGTTAACTCTTAATTTAGGAAAAATTGATTTAAATGAATATGGTGAAAAAATTTACTTAGATGTTAGAATACCTGTTACAGTTGAAAAAGATGAATTTGTAAGTTCATTAAGAGAAAAAGCGAATAATTATGGATTAGATTATATTGAATATGATTGGCTTAAATCAATATACATACCTAGTGACCATTTTTTAATAAAAACCTTGAGAAAAGTATACGAACAAGAAACAAATTGTGATTCAACACCTATGGCATCTGGAGGAGCTACTTACGCAAGAGCTATAGATAACTGTGTTGCATTTGGAGCAATATTCCCTTGGGGCAAAAAGACAGAACACCAACCAAATGAATATGTTGAAATAAAAGATATAATAAAAGCTACTGAAATTTATGCGCTTACATTATATGAACTAACTAGATAATTTGATGTATAATAAATAAGGGACCTTTCTAGAAGTGAAAGGTTCCTTGTTTGTAATAAAAATAAAAAATAATTAATAATAGTTAAAAGGAAGGGGATGATTAGATGTTAAAAAATGGAGCAGTTGTGTTTTTTTCAGGAACAGGAAACTCTAAATACATAGCTAAGATTTTCAAACAAGAATTTGAAAAACTAAATATAAACTTGGATGTCATAAATATAGAAAAAGAAAGTGGATTAAAAAAAGAATATGATTTCTATGTGTTTGGAGGTCCTATACATGCAGAGATGTTACCAAGAATACTTACTGATTGGATAAATAAAAATATACCTAATGAGCCTAAAAAATGTATAGTATATCACACACTAGCAGGAGATAAACATAGTGAAGGTAGAGTTTATTTAGCAAAACTATTAAATAAAAAAGGGTTGGATGTAGTTATAAATACATCTATACAAATGCCTAATAACTATTATCATAAATTTTTCAAAAGAGATACAGATGAGGAGATAAAAAAAGTTTTAGATTTAGCACCAAACAAGGTAAAAGCTATTGTTAAAGATTTCATAAATGATAAAAGAAGTGATATAAATTATAAAAAAATAACTGTTGGAACAAAATTAGTTTATGATAGTTTTTTAGTTTACGCTAAAAAATATGCAAAAAGAAATTTTTCTGTAGATACAAGTAAATGCATAAATTGTAAGATATGCGAAAAAGAGTGTCCTACTAATAATATATCTATGAATGAAAAAAATATAGAATTTTATAACAAGTGTATAGGATGTGAAAAATGTATTCACAGATGTCCGACAAATGCTATTTTATTTAAAAATGAGCCTTTTATACCATATAAAATTGAAGATTATATATAAAAAGGAAAATGAAAGGAAAATTGCAAAATATTACAGAAATGGAACAAAAACGACAAAAATGTAGAAAAATATTGTAAAAATGTGTACTATAAATATCTAAAGGGTATAAAACCCTTATAAAAGATATTAGGTGGTGCAAAAATGAACAAGAAGATAAAAATAGTTATTTGTATGATGATTATTTTAATAATAGGATTAGGTGCTAAGTTTGTATATGGAGAAGCTGAAGATCCAATGCATAAGAATTTTAAGGATCATGTAGTTTTTTATCCTCAGCATCAAGATGATGAAACTCTATGGGGATCAAGTGCAATTATAGAAGCTATAAGAGAGTGTGGAGCAGATAATGTATATGTTGTATTAGTTTCAGATGGTTCAGGTGTAAATGTATTTAATCAACTTGAGCAATTTAAAGGGATAAGTAGAAAAGAAAAAGAAATTTTAAGAAATAATGAATTTAAGGCAGCATTAAATAGCTTAGGAGTTAAAAATAGTAATATAAGAATTTTAGCAGATGAAACAGAAAAAACAGGAACTCACTATGATTTAATGGAAAAAACTATATTAGATTTTGAAAATAAGTTTGGTAGTGTTACTCAAGTTTCACAGCATTATCAGTATGATAATCATCCAATGCATAGAAAAAATGGAGTGGTTTTAAAAAGACTTAGTGATGAAGGAAAAGTAAAAGATGCTAGATATTTTGTAAAACCAGCATATGTAAAAGATATACCAGAAGATCAAAGGGATATATACACAGCAAATAATGAAGAAGATAAAGCAAAAGTAAAAGGTGCTTTAGATGCATACAAAACAAAAAATGAAAAAGAACAACTTTATGGAATTGGATATATGTCAACTCATAAATATTTTGATCATTTATACAATGATCCTCAATATACATCAGTATTAAGTAGATACTAATAAAAAACTATCTAAAATTATTTAATTTTAGATAGTTTTTTTTATTAGTTTAATGTGGCAATTAAATAAGAAATGAATATTTATAAATAAGAGTGAAAAAATAAGTACACTTAGTAGTAAATCATAAATTTTTTAACAACGACACTAGGTGGTGGATAATATGAAAAAAACAAATATTAGAATAGGTGTTCTAATATTAATTATTTTTATAATTGGGCTTGGAGTTAAGTTTCAAGGGTTTAAAAGTGAAAAACTTGAACATAAGAAACTTGGTAGTCATGTAGTTTTTTATCCTCAACATCAAGATGATGAAGTGCTTTGGGGAGGAAGTGCAATACGTAAAGCTATAAATACTTGTGGAGAAGACAATGTATATATTGTATTAGTTTCAGATGGGTCAGGAGTTAATGCATTTGATCAAATGCCAGAATTTAAAGGTATAAATAGAAGAGAAAAGTGTTGTTTAAGAAATAATGAATTTAAATGTGCTTTAAAAAGTTTAGGAGTAAAAAGTAGCAATATAATAATTTTAGCTGATAAAACAAAAGAAGAGAAGCCACACTTCGATCTTATGGAAAATACGATATTAGATTTTGAAAATAAATTTGGCAGCGTTACTCATATAGCTCAACACTATAAATATGACAATCATCCAATGCACAGAAAAAACGGAGAAGTTTTAAAGAAACTTAGTGATGAAGGAAAAGTAAAAGATGCTAGATACTTCCTTAAACCTTCGTATGTTAAATATATTCCCCAAAGCCAAAGAGACGTGTACTTATCAGAAACTATAGAAGATAAAGCTAAAATAAAAGGTGCACTTAATTCATATAGAATAAGAAATGAAAAAGAAAAGCTTTATGGAATCGGATATATATCAGCTCACACGTACTTTGATCATTTATATAATGATCCTCAATATAAATCGGTGCTAAGCATTTACTAGAAAAGATGCATATAAGTAAATTTAAAAATTTACTTATATGCATCTTTTGATTTATACAAATTTGCAAAAGAAACAACTTTGTGTTAAAATTAAGTTGTTTCAAGAAAAAACTTGTCTGGGAATTCAAGTTGTTACTTTTGACATAAAAATATATCGGAGGTTGAGTATGAAAAAAAATAATATTGTATTTAATATATCTTTATTACTGACCAGTGTAGTTGTAATATTAGGCCTTGTATCGCCTACAATGTTTAAGAATATATCTAATAAAGGATTTAATATAGTGGTAAATAATTTTAACTGGGTATATCTAATTGTTATGTTAGCATTAGTTATATTTGCAGGTTTTTTAATTTTTAGTAAATATGGAAATATAAGATTAGGAAAAGATACGGATAGACCGGAATTTAGTAACTTATCTTGGTTTTCTATGCTATTTGGAGCAGGAATGGGAATAGGATTAGTATTTTTCGGAGCAGTAGAACCTATGAAGCATTTTGTAAATCCAATAGGTGTAGAATCAGGAAGCTTAGCTGCTACAAACTTTGCAATGCAACAATCGTTTATACACTGGGGAGTAACTCCATGGGCGGCTTATGCAATAATGGGATTATCATTAGCATATTTTCAATTTAGAAAAGATGCACCGGGGTTAATAAGTAGTGTATTTTTACCTATCTTAGGAGAAGAAGGGGTAAAGGGGCCTATAGGAAAAACTATAGATATTTTAGCTGTATTTACAACAGTAACAGGGATAGCTACATCTTTAGGTATGGGAACAATGCAAATTGCAGGTGGACTTGAATATATGTTTGGAATAAAAAATACTATATATTTACAAATAGTTATAATAGCAATAGCAACAGTTTTATATATTAAAAGTTCTACTAGTGGATTAGATAAAGGTATAAAATTATTATCAAACATAAACTTAGCTTTAGCGGCTTTATTATTATTCGGAGCAGCTATTATTGGACCTACTACAAACATGATTTCAAACTTTTCAAATGGAATGGGATTATATGTAGAACAATTTATATCTCAAAGTTTATATATGGATCCTAGTGGTGAATGGATTGCTCAGTGGAGAGTATTTTATTGGGCGATGTGGATAGCTTGGATACCTTTTGTAGGAATATTTATAGCAAGAATATCTAAAGGAAGAACTATAAGAGAATTTATAATTGGAGTAACTTTGGTACCAGCATTAGCATGTATAGTTTGGTTTTCTGTATTTGGGACATTAGGTACTAATTTAGGGTTAGACTTTGCAAAAGATGCAACTATGGTAACTGAAACGGCACTTTTTAAAGTGTTTTCAAATTATCAATTTGGAAATATACTATCATTAGTAGCTATGGTACTATTATGTACATTCTTTATATCATCAGCAGATTCAGCTACTTATGTACTTGGAATGTTTACATCTAATGGAGATTTAAATCCAAGTAATAAAAAGAAAATTACTTGGGGTATAATACAAGCTCTATTAGCTTTAGCATTATTAATGTCTGGAGGATTAGAAACATTACAAACTGTGTCTATAGTTTCTGCATTCCCGTTTGCTATAATAATGATAGTGAGTATAGTATCGATAACAAAAGCGTTAAAAACAGAATTTAAAGTAGAAAATGAAGTAAAAAAAGAATTTGTAAGTAAAAAGGAATATAATAAGCCTGTAGTTAAAATAAAAAAAGAAGCCTATTAAATATAAAAAGGAGTATCTTAAAATGATTATATAATCAGCTTAAGATACTCCTTTTTTGTAATTACTTTTCATAAAGAAACATAGGTACAGATGTATTGACGTGAGTATCTCCAATAACCATAAGTATATCATTTTCTAAAAATTCAATATAAGGTCCAGGAGATATTATAAGTTCTTCACCTCTTTTAATCGCAACAATAGTTCCACCAGTATTTTGCCAAAAGTTAGTTTGGCCTGGTGTTTGACCTATTAATTTACAATTAGATTTTATTAGAAACTCAAAAGGAACAAGCGGATTTATTGTAGATAGTCTACTAGAGTAGTCTACTATTTTATTCATAGTTTCTAGAATTTGAGATTCTAATTGACTTCTTGAACTAAGAAGTTCTGACAATTGTGATTTATATGAAGAAACATTTGTTATATTTTGATATTTTTTTAAAAAAGATTCAGCTTTACTGCGAGATAGGACAATAATTCCTTTACCTTTTATACTTTCAACAACTTTTAAATCTTCAAGTATTTTTACAGATCTTCTAATTGTTTCAGGAGATACATTGTATTTTCCAGCAAGTGCAGACCTTCCATGAAGAGTAGTCCCTTCAGCTATATAACCATTACATATATTATTTGCTATATCTATAGCAATTTTTTGATATATAGGCATAGTATACGATTTTTCCATGATTCCTCCAAAATTATATAAATATATTCTAACACTTAAATATTGTATACCTCATGTAAATGGATGTCTATAGACATTTTATATATATAAAATAATAATTTTTTATTGTTGGCATTTGACAATAATAAAAAGAGGTGTTAAGATTTAATTAGCAAATGCCAAAAATGAAAAGGAGTAAAATTTATGAAATTATCAGTTGCATGTGAAGGTAAGGCAGTGAGTGGACATTTTGGTCATTGTGAAGTATTTTATACTTGTGAAGTAGTAGTTGGAGCTCAAGAAAATTTTATAGATGCTATAGAAAAATATATAAATGTAAGTTTAAAATCAACAGGGTTTGTATGTACACGAAGTATACTGTAATGAGTAAAATAAAAGGGATTAATTATGGATTGTAATTTAGAATATTTAAAAAGGTTAATAAGCAAAAGTGGACATAAAGTAACACCCCAAAAGGTATTAATATTAGAAGTTATGATAAGTAGTAGACATCACTTAAGTGCAAAAGACATATATGACAAGTTAAAACAAAAAAATATAGGATTTGCTACTATTTATAGATCCTTGAATTTATTTATAGAATTAAACATAATAAAAAAGATAGATATAGACAATACAACTTATTATGAAATGAAGATTTTTAGCAAAAACCCATTTCATATACACTTTAAGTGTTCTAAATGTGATAGTATAATTGATATAAACAATAAAGATATAAATATTGATTATATTGCTATAATAAGAAAAGTTGAATTTGAAGAAAATTTCCAAATATATGATTCTGATATTATGTTTACAGGTATATGTGATAAATGCAAGGAGGATATTAAATGGCAAGACCAACAAAATTTAGACGGGTAGAATTTTTTCCCGAAGATACATATTTTACACCATTAGATAAGAAAGGGTGCAAAGTAGATGAAATAACTTTAAAGCTAGAAGAACTAGAGGCTATGAGACTTAAAGATATAGAAGATTTAAATCAAGAAGAGTGTGCTAAAAGAATGCAAGTATCTAGGCAAACTTTTCAAAATATAATAGATAGTGCTAGAAAAAAAGTTGCTATAGCATTAACTGATGGAAAAGCTATAAAAATTGATGGTGGTAACTATAGAGCAAGCTTTTGTAAGTTTAAGTGCTTTAATTGCGGAGAATTATATGAAATAAATTATGAACAAGATAAACATAAGTGTCCATCTTGCGGATCTGATGAGGTTATATGTAGCAAAAAAGCTGGAATTTGTAAAAAGTGGTGTGATAAGAATAAATAAAACTATCTCTATATATTGAGATAGTTCTATTTATATAAATCTAGTCGGCGGTGATTAAGAACAGGAAGCTCATTTCTGACTTTATCAACATAATCAAAATCTATATCACAAATAAAGAAGCCTTCTTTTTCATCTAACTTATTCACAATATCACCCCAAGGAGAAACAACCATAGAGTTTCCAAATGAAATGTATGCATCATCATAATTTCTAGCAGGAGCGCATCCTATTGTATAAACTTGGTTATCAACAGATCTAGCTTTAAACAATAATTCCCAATGACAAGGCCCTGTCTTCATATTAAAAGCAGCTGGTGTTATAATTGCTTTAGCACCTTCATTGACCATTGTTCTAAATATTTCAGGAAATCTTAAATCATAACAAATGCAAAGTCCAAATTTACCAAACTCAGTATTAAAAACAGTTACATTATTACCGGGGGTTATAGTTTTAGATTCATGCACAAATTTATCACCTAGTTGCATATCAAATAAATGAATTTTTCTATGCTTAGCTATCCTTACACCCTCTCTATTAAACACGTAAGACGTATTATAAATATTATTTTTCTTATCTAACTCCGGCATAGATCCAGCAACTAAATATATATTATTTTCTTTTGCTAAATTAGATAAATATGTAAAAGTATCTCCATTTTCATACTCTGCATATAAAGGAAACTTATGTGTTTCATAAGGGCAACAAAACATTTCAGGAAGTATAACCATATCAACAATATCTTTTGAAATTTCATTTAATATAGATTTTAGATTTTTAAGATTTGTAGATTTATTTTCATGTACACTCATTTGTACGATGGCTATTTTACATTTACTCATATGTGTTTAAACATCCTTTCATATATTCTATAATATTATCTTAATATAATTTTATATGATATGGCATCTTAATGATATAATATTAATTATATTTAAGTTAGGAAGGAGAATAAAACTATTGAATGATTTTTTAGTTAATATAAATTCAGATATAAAAAGGTGTGAAGAAACACTAAGCGATAATAATTACTTAGAAATTGTTATAGCTATAGAAGAACTTACAGATAAATATAAAGATAGTATTGATGATATAGAACTATCAAATGGTAGGGTATGGAATTTTACAAAAAAAGATCTTGAGGTTTTAATGAGAAATCTTGAACATAAAAGAGATGAAATATTAAATAAATATATAGATAAGTATATAAATGTAGATAAGTTAATAAGTAGTGTACAGGAAAATATAGAAAGCAATAGTAGTTTAAATAATGAAGAAAAATTTGAGGCAGTCAAAGCAATATATGAAATTAAAAAAATACATAGTGAAAATTTAAATAAATATCTGACTTGGGAGAAATTGAAAAAGTATATAAAGTGGAGTTTGACGCAAGATGAAACTATAGGAATGAGTATATTTAATTTAATTAATGTAATAATAAATAATAAAAAGGACAGTTAACTGTCCTTTTTATTTTATCTACACAGATAAGTATTTACATCCACTGATTGTATTAATCCTAAATTTGGAGGATTACCTATTGCAAATATAGTATATATTCTGTTAGCTTTAAGGTTTACTTTACTTGAAAGTGCAGTATCTCCATTTTCAGATAAAGCTACCTTTATGTCATACATACCAGCAGGTACTTTAATATAGTCAGTGTTCTCTTTAAAATTAAGATCCTCAAATAGAGTAGTGTTATTAGCAAGAATATTAACACTAGGTGCATCAGGAGATAGATGAACAACCCTAAGAGTGGCCTCCTTAGTTGAAGGCACTTCATTTATATCATCTTCTATTAATAGTAGTTCTATATTTTCTAAATTTCCAACGGCTGCTATAGTAAAAATTCTATCATCAGGAACATCCACCATTTTATTTATAACAACAGTTGATGAATCATTTGTAGGTGTTACTTGTATTGTATGCATTCCTTCTTCTAAATAAGAGTAATCAGAAAAATTAGTAAAAGACAAGTCCTCAACTACTAATTGCCCATCTATATAAACATCAACTTCTGGTGCATTAGGTGATGCATGAAGAACTCTTACAATAGAAGTTCCTTCTTGAGTTTTAAAACAATCCATTTATATAATTCCCCCTTTATAAAATTTACCTCACTTATATAGAGTATGAAAAAGTTTATATATTTGTTCTTATCACAAAAAATATTATAAAATTAAAAATAGTAGTTAGTATTATTATTATATGGGTATAATAATAATATAAGAAATTAATATAAAATGTATTAGGAGGATTTAAAATGTCAGAAAAAGTATGCTTATGCAAAGGAATAACAAAAGAAACTATAGTAGATGCAATGAAAAATGGGGCTAATACTGTTGAAGCAGTGAAGGATGCAACCGGAGCTACAACTGGATTTTGCCATGGTGGAAGATGTAAGGCTACTATTGAAAAATTAATAGAAGAAAATAAATAAAAAATGAAATTGAGATATCGTTTATTCCAAAATGTTTAGGGATAGACGGTATTTTTTTACTAAATTATAATAAAAAATATGATAGAAGTTAATTTTTTTGGGTATAAACTCTAGTAACTGTTTAATTGTCGAAATATGCAATTAAGTTAAAGTTAATTTAATATTTTACTTTATGAATCAAACAAACACTAAAGGAGATTTAATATGAAACACTTATTTACAGAAAAGGTAGTTCCAATAGAAGTAGACAACCCATCTATACAAATTGACTTTGATAAATGTATAAAATGTGGATTATGCAAAAGAGTATGTGAAAATGAAATTGGAGTTAATGGATATTTTGATTTAGAAAAGACTGGTGACATAGCTATATGTATAAACTGTGGTCAGTGTGTGCAAGCTTGTCCTAAAAAAGCCATAACTCAAGTTATTGATGTAGATAGAGTTAAAGAAGCTATAAATGATCCTGAAAAAATTGTTATATTCAGTACAGCTCCAGCTGTTAGAGTTGCACTTGGAGAAGAATTTAATTTAGAAGAAGGCGCTTATGTAGAAGATAAAATGGTTGATGCCTTAAGAAAATTAGGTGGAGACTATGTATTTGACGTAACATTTGGTGCAGATATGACTATAATGGAAGAGGCTAATGAGTTAGTAAGCCGTATAAAAAATGGAAAAGGTAAAACTCCACAATTTACAAGTTGCTGTCCATCATGGGTTAAATTTGCAGAAACTTTTTACCCAGAATTAATACCTAATTTATCAACAACAAAGAGTCCAATAGGGATACAAGGAGCTGTTATAAAAACTTACTTTGCACAAAAAGCTAATATAGACCCAGAAAAAATAGTAAATGTTACTATAACTCCTTGTACTGCTAAAAAATATGAAATTGATAGACCTGAGATGAATGCTTCAGCTAAGTACAATAAGTCTGAAAATATGCGAGATAATGATATAATATTAACAACTAAGGAACTTGCACAATTGTTAAGAGATGAAGAAATAGATTTTAATGCTTTAGAAGGATCTAAATTTGATAATATATTAGGTCTTGGTAGTGGAGCTGGTATAATCTTTGGTAATAGTGGAGGAGTTATGGAAGCTGCGGTCAGAACTGTATACAATATACTTACTGATGAGAATCCGCATAAAGAATTATTACATTTTAATCCAGTTAGAGGGCTTGAAGATGTAAAAGAAGCAACACTTACTATAGGAGATACTACTTTAAGATTAGCTGCTGTTCAAGGTACTGCAAATGTTAGAACTTTAATAGAAAAATTAAAATCAGGTGAAGTTGAATATGATTTTATAGAAGTTATGACTTGTAAAGGTGGATGTATCGGTGGAGCTGGTCAACCTAAAATGAAAGCTAGAATATCAAATGAAATGAGATTAAAACGTATAGAGGGATTATACGACAAAGATAAGCATATAGCTGTAAAATGTAGTTATGAAAATCCAGATGTAATAAATGTATATAAGGAATTCTTTAAGCAACCTTTATCACATTTATCACATGAACTTTTACACACTACTTTTGAATCTAAACATGATATGCTAGGATTAAAAGAAGATAACAATGTAAGTGATATAGGATAAGAGAGTCGTTGTAATATTACTTGTCTAAGTGCACATAAGTAATATTACAACTTTGCCTTATAAAATAGAAGAACAATAAAGTGAAAATTGTGGTATTATTTGGTTATAAGTAAAAATTTAATCAGATAATATCACAACATTATAAATAGTTTTAATATTAGAGGAATTGATGTTTAAATATAGTATTTAAGATAAAACACTCATCTTAAATATTATGTTTGGATATTGATTTTATAATAATTAAAATTGAGGTGAATTTATGGATGTTAAAGCGATTATAGAAAAACTATATGAAACTAATGATGCGACTAAAGAAGAATTATTGTATTTATTAGATAATATAGATAATGAATCAAAGAAGCTGCTAATGAAAAGAGCTCATGAAACTAGAATGAAATACTATGGAAATAAAGTTTACATGAGAGGTCTTATAGAGCTAACAAGTTTCTGTCAAAAAGATTGCCTATATTGCGGACTAAGAAGACACAACAAAAAAGCGCAAAGATATAGATTAAACTTAGATGAAGTGCTTGAATGTGTGCGAAAAGGTGATAAATTAGGGTATAAAACATTTGTATTACAAGGTGGAGAAGATGCATATTTTACAGATGAAAAAATTATAGAAATTATTAAGGCTATAAAAAGTGAATTTCCACATAATGCAATAACTTTATCATTAGGAGAAAGAAGCTATGAATCGTATAAAAAACTATATGATGCAGGTGCTGATAGATACCTATTAAGACATGAAAGTGCTAGTAAAGATCTATATGAAAGCATACATCCAGGAGAACCTTTTGAAAAACGTAGAAATTGTTTGAAGAGTTTAAAGGAAATAGGGTATCAATCTGGAGCAGGATTTATGGTTGGGATTCCAAATCAGACTAATTCAGATTTAGTAAATGATTTGAGATTTGTAAAAGAATTTGAACCAGCAATGTGTGGAATAGGACCTTTTATACCACATAAAGATACACCTCTTAAAGATTATGAACATGGCAGTTTAGAAACAACAGTTATATGTTTAAGTATAGTAAGATTATTACTACCAAATGTACTATTACCAGCAACTACTGCACTTTCTAGCATTGATAAACATGGTAGAGAAGAAGGATTAAAGGCTGGTGGAAATGTAATAATGCCAAATTTATCGCCTATGTCTGTAAGAGAAAAATACTCTTTATATGATAATAAAGCATATATATTAGATGAAGATGCAGAATATCGCGTTATGATAGAAAAAAAGATAAATGAAGCTGGATTTGAGATAGAAGTGAGTAGAGGAGATAATCCTGAATTTATTAAAGAATAAAGGAGATTGTATTATGTTTATAAATCATGAAGAAATATATAATATATTAGAAGAAACTAAAAATCCATCAAATGAAGAAATTAAAGACGTTTTAAGTAGAGCAAAAAAAAGAGAAGGATTATCATATAAAGATATAGCTATTTTATTACAAGCAGAAGATGAAAAAGATTTATCAGAAATATATTCTTTAGCAGGTGAGATAAAAAGAGATATATATGGGAAACGAATAGTTGTATTTGCACCTCTTTATGTAAGTGATTACTGTGTAAATAACTGCGTTTACTGTGGATATAGAAGAGACAATGAGTTCTGTAGAAGAAGATTAACTATGGATGAAGTTGCAGAAGAAGTTAGAATTTTAGAACAAATGGGACATAAAAGATTAGCACTTGAATTAGGGGAAGATCCAGTAAATGCTCCTATTGATTATGTTTTGGAATGTCTAGATACTATATATAAAACTCAAAATGCAAATGGGGAAATAAGAAGAGTTAATGTAAATATAGCAGCTACAACTGTAGAAAATTATAAAGCATTACATGAAAAAGGGATAGGAACATATATATTATTCCAAGAAACATATCATAAGCCGACTTATGATAATATGCACCCGAAATCATTAAAGGGGGATTATAACTATCATTTAACTTCATTTGATAGAGCTATGGAAGCAGGAATTGATGATGTAGGAGCAGGGGTACTATTTGGACTAGCAGATCCAAGATTTGAAGTCTTAGCACTTATGATGCATAATGCTCACTTAGAAGAAAAATTTGGAGTTGGATTCCACACAATATCAGTTCCAAGACTTCAAGAAGCAACAGGGGTTACTCTTGAAAATTACCCAAACTTATTAGATGATAATATGTTTAAAAAGATTGTTGCAATACTTAGAATAGCAGTACCATTTACAGGTCTTATATTATCAACTAGAGAAACTGCAGCTATGAGAAAAGAGTTATTACGTTATGGAGTTAGTCAAATTTCAGCAGGATCATCAACTGGAGTTGGAGGATATAAGGATAGAGAAGAAGGAAAAGAGAGTAAACAATTTAAAACAAACGATGAGAGAAGTCCAATAGAGATATTAAAAGAACTTTTAAGTGATGGATACATACCAAGCTACTGTACTGCTTGTTATAGAAAGGGAAGAACTGGAGATAGATTTATGCAACTTGCTAAATCAGGAAACATTAAATATGTTTGTGAGCCTAATGCATTAATGACATTGCTTGAATTTACATTAGATTATGGAGACAAAGAGCTATATGATAAAGCGCAAGCAATTATAAGCACGGAAGTAGAAAATATTGAAAGAGAAGATATAAAAGAAAGAACTAAAGAGAGTATGGAAAAAATGAAAAAAGGAGAAAGAGATTTCTACTTATAGGAGGTATATATGAACATTACTCCAAATGCAAATAGAAAACATATAGGAATATATGGAAACACTAATAGTGGAAAATCTTCACTTATGAATAAACTTTTAGGTCAAGAGGTATCATTAGTATCTAGTGTAGAAGGAACAACTACAGACCCAGTTCAAAAAGCTATGGAATTAATACCATTTGGGCCTATACTTTTGATAGATACAGCAGGACTTGAAGATAAAAGTGAACTTGGATCAGTTAGAATTAAAAAAAGCTATGAATATTTAAAAAGATTAGATTTTGCTATATATGTAGTAGATGGAAAGCATATAGATTTTGACACTTATAAAGTTTGGAAAAAAGAATCTACTAAATATAATGTAAAACATATAGTTGTTGTAAATAAAATAGATTTATTAACTGAAGAAGAAATAAGTATTATTAAAAAATTGTTCAATGCTGTTATTTTTACTTCTGTAAAAAACAATGAAGGTATAGAAACTTTAAAAGAAGAACTTATAAAAAACTTAGAGCAAGAAGAAGAGGATAAACCTATAGTTGGAGACTTACTTCCATATGGATCTAAAGTAGTTTTAGTAGTACCTATAGATTCTGAGGCTCCAAAGGGAAGGATAATTCTTCCTCAAGTTCAAGTTATAAGGGATTGTTTAGATCATGGTATAAAAACTTATGTAGTAAGAGATACAGAACTAAATGATGCTATTAATGAATTACATGATATAGATCTTGTTATAACAGATTCTCAAGCTTTTAAAGAAGTTGAATCCATAATTCCTAAAGAAATGAACTTAACTAGCTTTTCGATATTATTTGCAAGACAAAAAGGTGAGTTGAGTGAGTTTTTAGAAGGTACAAAAAAACTAGATACGTTAAAGCCAAACGATAAAGTTCTTATATGTGAAAGCTGTACACATAATGTATCTCATGAAGATATAGGAAGAGTAAAAATACCTAGAATGCTTAAAAAAATAGCTGGCGGAGATATTAATATAGAATATAAAGTTGGATATGATTTTGATGAAAGTATAGAAGAGTATGACCTAATAATTCATTGTGGAGCATGCATGGTAAATAGGAAGAGTGTAGTAAATAAAATAAATACTTGCAAAGAAAAAAATATACCTATAACTAATTATGGTATGGTTATAGCTTATTTTACCGGGATATTAGATAGATCTGTAAGTATATTTAAATAAAAAAATGGTGAGCTTATATAAAATAATGCTCACCATTTTTTACGCTTAAATATATTAATCTTGTATATACTGTCTAATTACACCATAAGAAGTTATTTTATTAAAATCTGGATATGTGGATATAAATCTTACAAAAATAGGTGTATTTTTAAGTATAGGTCTATTATTTAAAAATTCAATATCTCCATTAACAATTGAACTAATTGTTAGAGGCATTTTAGCTAAAAATTGGTCATATCTTTCTTTAGAAGTCGAAAAGTCATAATCACCAATAAAGGCAAATAAGTTCAGTTGATATATATCCTGAACGAACCAAAACCATTGACCATAGATTATATCAGTACTTACTGTACTAAGGTCAAGGTCTTCAAACTCAGGACCTATAATTACATCAATTACTTTAGAATTATCGTTGTGTTCTACTGTGTATTTTCTAAAGCGAATTGGTTCGGTACTTGTATAAGGTTCTCTGATTATAACATTAACATTTGCATAATTAAAATCAACCATTAAAATCACATCCTCAAATATTTATGTAATTTATTATATTTAGAAAGATAAAAAATGTGATAAAAGTATGAATATGAAAGGAAAAGATAAAAATTAATATATATTAAAAAATTAAAAATTATATATTAATACTTAATAATAATATACATACATATATAAGGTTAAGTAATATATTATTAGTGAATAAAAATTTTTAGCATATGGTTAGGAGGGATTAATATAGAATATGAAGTTATAGTTAAATATAACTCAGATGTAAAGCGACTAGAAAATGAATTAAATGTATTTATAGAAATTTTAAGCCCAACATACGCTATAATAACGTCAACTAGCCAAGCAGATTTAGATAGATTAATTGATTATCCTGAAATTGAATATATAGAAAAACCATTTATACTAGAAGCTCAAGATATACAAAGTTTTTCAAGTACAGGCATAACTTCATTTAAAAATAATAATAATTTAAATGGAGATGGTACCATTTTAGGAATCATAGATTCTGGTATAGATCACACTCTTCCAATATTTAAATTTGAAGATGGAAGATCAAAAATATTATATTATTGGGATCAGTCAATCGATGGGAAACCGCCTAATGGATTTAACCATGGAACTGTATATACATCTGAAAATATAAATGAAGCTCCTGTACAAACTACGAGCGTGCATGGAACTCACGTTGCAGGAATTGCAGCAAGTATTGCAAATAAAGCAAGTATAATTGCGGTTAGAGTTGGGAGGAGACAAGTAGATACATTTTCAAAAAGTACTGAATTTATGAGAGCTATAAAATTTATACTGGATATATCTTTAGAATTGAAAATGCCTGTTGCTATTAATATTAGTTATGGAAGTAATGAAGGATCTCATAAGGGATTATCATTATTTGAAAGATATATTGATGATATGAGTTTGTTTTGGAAAAACAATATAGTTGTAGCTGCAGGCAATAATGCATCAAAAGGAAGTCATAAAAGGATTCAATTAAAAAATGGAGAATCACAAGAGGTTGAGTTTGTTGTAGGTGAAAACGAAAAAATTTTGAATTTAAATATTTGGCCAAATTATGTGGATGAATTTTCTGTATTATTGAGAAATCCATCAAATAGAAATTCACAGGAGCTTTCTCAACAAAATCCCAACATAAATAATAGATTAGGAACAACTACTATAAATGGAGTGTTCTATGAAATACCACCCTATTCACTATTAAGAAGAGTTACAATACAAATGAGTTCTGCTCTTCAAATTACTCCGGGAATATGGACTCTAGTTTTTAGACCGAAAGATATAGTGGAAGGAACTATAGATATATATTTACCTACAGCTGAAGGGTTATCAAAGGATACTAGGTTTTTAGAGCCTAGTGAAATTTTAACAGTAACTGTACCAGGTACAGCAAGTCAAGTTATAACAGTGGGAAGTTTCAATTCTAGAACTGATGTAAGATCATCATTTTCTGGAGAAGGAGATTTTGCAAATGGAGTATATAAACCGGATGTACTTGCTCCAGGGGAGGATATACTTTCATACCTTCCAGGAGGAAGCATAGGCGCTTTAACAGGAACTAGCATGGCTACACCTCATGTAACAGGAGTATGTTGTCTTTTGATGCAATGGGGCATAGTAGAAGGTAATGACCCATTTTTATATTCTCAAAAAACTAAATCAATGATAAATAGGAGTGCAAAAAGGAGTGATAATAGAGTGTACCCAAATTCTTCTTATGGGTATGGGCTTTTGAATTTAAATAATTTAGATTTACAATATTTATCTAGAAGTTTAGATGAAAATGGAAACTATAGATTAGAAGATAATATATCAGAAGCTATATTAGTTACACATTCACCTGAATTTAATAGAGAAATAGCTAATTTTCCATATCCATATAGCTTAATTAATTTAAGTGAGACATACACATTAATGTTCTTTGACAGTTTAAAGAGAGAATATATAGAAGCTATATTAAGGTTCGCATCTGTATATATAATAGAAAATGTTGTACCTATAACTCCACTAGGACAAATAACTAGAGGAACTGAAAATGGGGTAACAGCTAAAGAAGATATAGGTGTTAACTTTTTTAAAACAAACCCAAATTTAACATTACTTGGATCGGGAACTTTAATAGGAATAATAGATACTGGTATAGATTATCTACATAAAGATTTCATTTACCCAGATGGTACGAGTAAAATAAGATATTTATGGGATCAAAGTAAAGATGGAAAACCTCCAAATGGATTTTTCATAGGAACTGAGTATACTAGAGAAGATATTAATAAAGCTATAAATGAAAATGACAGTAGCTTATCTCAAGATGAAGAAGGACACGGGACTATGATTAGCGGAATATGTGCAGGGCTTGGAAGTATAAAGAAAGAATATGAAGGTATTGCACCAGAAGCAGAGCTTGTGGTTGTTAAATTAGCTAAAGTGAATGGATTTTATACAAGTGCTATGTTAGAAACTGCAATTTCATATGTATATGAGATTGCAAAGAACACGCAAACTCCAACTATAATAAATGTATCTATGGGAAGTAATTTACTAGCTGGTTATGCAAGCAATACAAAACCTAAAAAAACATATTTTTCTAATGGAATATCTATAGTAGCGGCAGCAGGAAATGAAGGAAATACACAAACTCATATCTCAGGTCATATTAATAGATCAGGAGAGATAGTAGATATAGAATTAGAGATAGTAGAAGATGAAAAAAATCTAATCGTGGAAATTTGGATGAGTAGACCAGACAGGATAAATCTAATAGTTATATCTCCAAGTGGAGAGGAAAGTAAAATTGTTGATTTATCAAATTATGACGAGGTTAAAGGCATATTTGATTTAGAAAATACTCAATATCTTATAAGATATTCATATCCAACTAGCTACTCAGGGCAAGAACATACTACGGTAACATTAAAAAATGCTAAAAAAGGGATTTGGAAGTTAAGGTTAGAAGGAGCTTATATATCTAGTGGACTATATAATATATATTTACCGAATAGGGTTTTTTTAAATCCTGGAACTAAATTTAAAGAATCAAATCCAGCATACACTATAAATTATTTAGCTGTCAGAGATGATGTAATAACTATTGGGACGTATGATTCCACTAACAAAAGTATATGGCCAGCATCATCAAGAGGACCTAATATTACAGATACAATGAAGCCTGATGTAGTTGCTCCTGGAGTAAATATAATAGCTCCATATCCTAAAAATACATATGCTACTGTTACTGGAAGTTCGGCTGCTGGGGCACATGCTTCTGGAGTGGTATCACTATTTTACCAGTATACTATAGCTGAAGATTTTTACAGAAATAAAGGCTTTATGCAAAAAGTTAGGACTTATATGCAAGGTGGTGCAACTAGGCTTAAAAGTGTTGAATATCCAAATACTACGTCTGGATATGGTATTTTGGATTTTAGAGGTATGTTTGAGCAATTAAAGTAGGAGGGGTTATGTGATTGATGAAAAGTCTTTTTTTATACTTTATACTGGTGATATAAAAAAATCATTTGAAGAAAATAATATAGATAAATATGTAATTTTAAATGATGAATTAGCAGCTATATATGTTCCATTGGATTTTCAGGCAGAAATTCTTGATACTATTAGAAATATAGAATGGTGGCAAAAATCACAACCAATGACATCGCTAATAGAAGTAAATAACAATTTAAGTAATGGAGAATCGGTACTTTCAGCAGTTGGAGGTGATTATGTAGAAAGTAATCCATATTTAAATGTTTCAGGAGAAAATATTTTGGTTGCAGTAATAGATTCTGGAGTGGATTATTTACACAAAGATCTAATAGACGATAATAATAGCAGTAAAATATTATATTTATGGGATCAAGAAAATAATAGTAAAAAACCTCCAGAAGGAATGATATTTGGTAGTGAATTCAATAGAGAAGAAATAAATAAAGCTATACAAAATCAAGATAACAGTTTGAGTAAGGATAATATGGGAACAGGTACTATGGCTTGTGGAATCATAGCCGGTCAAGGGAATATAAACAGAGAATATAGAGGAATTGCAAGAGGTGTAGATTTAATAGTTGTAAAATTAAGAGAATATAAAGATGTATATTATAAAGGAAAAATAAGTTATGAAATGTCTGATTTTGTCGCGGCATTAACTTATGCTTTTAATATATCAATTAAAGAAAATAAGCCTTTAATAGTAAATTTTACAGTAGGAACAATAGCATCTATAAATATAGAAGCTGCTATAATTGAGAGTTATGGAATACTAGAGAAATCAGGTATTGTTTTGGTTAGTGGAGCTGGGAATGAAGGAAACACAGATATACACTTTGCTGGAACATTAAAAGATGTAGATTCATATAAAGATGTATTAATACAAAATGGGAATAATACCAATTTAGATATAGTAATAAGAGGCAAGGGACCAGATAAGTTTTATTTACAATTAATATCTCCATCAGGTGATATTAGCCAAATAATAAGATATGCACCAGATGATAGGATTTATAGAGGCAGATTTTATATAGAAAAAACATCTTATATTGTTTTAAATAAATTTCCTTGGTTAGAATCAGGAGACCAAAGAATTGAAATTAACTTAATGGATATAAAGCCTGGGATTTGGACCTTAAGGTTAAGCCCTGAATTTATTATCCATGGAGATTTTGATGTATATTTACCGAATAAAGCATTAATAGATAAAACTACTAGATTTACAGATTCAAAGTCTAACGCAACTATAACTAAATTAGGGCTTGCAAGTTCAGTTATAACTATTGGGACGTATAATGATAAAACTAATAGTTTATGGATAGGATCATCAAAGGGAAATTTAAGTGGAAGTAGAGTTAGACCGGATATAATAGCACCGGGTGTTGATATAATATCAACATTTAACTACAATGAATATAACACAGCTACTGGAACTGGAGTAAGTAGTTCAATTGTATGTGGAGCATTAGCACTTATAATGCAATATTTAGAAGAAGAGAGCAGAGTACCTAAACTATCTCTTTTTACAGAGCCTTTAAGAACTTATTTAATGATAGGCGCAACTAGACAAGAAATATACACATACCCAAATATTTCACAGGGTTATGGAATTTTTAATCTCAGAGATACTTTTAGACAAATTGCTAGGAATTTATAAAGAAAGGTGTATACGAGCGAACGTTCACCTTTCTTATTTTTATTGTAATAAAAAAATTTAGATAAAAGTAAAAAAAATGTGGAAAATGTTATCCTAGATGTGTTATAATCTGACAGGTCATAATAAATTTTTATAAAAAGGGAGAAAAAAGATGTTAAATGCAATTTTAGGATTACTAGCAGTTATAACAGCTGGGTTTTCAACAGTCTATGTAAAAGACTTTAAACAACATAGGGATAAAAGTAAAAATAAAATATTTAAGACAGGTATATTTATAGGATTTATAACTGACTTTTTAGATGCTATAGGGGTAGGATCTTTTGCAACAACTACAGGAATATTAAAGTTAAATAAACACATTAACATTCCAGACAAACTATTACCAGGAACGTTAAATGTTGCACATGCACTGCCTATGATAGTACAAGCTTTTATGTCGTTAAATTCGATAAGTGTTGATTTAGTTACATTAGTTAGTATGATTATAGCAGCGGTAGCAGGATCTTGGATTGGAGCTGGAATTATATCCAAATTACCAGAAAAAAAGGTACAATTAACTATGGGGGTAGCATTAGTTGGAACTGCTATACTGATAATACTAGGACAAGTTGGATTAATGCCAGCTGGAGGAGATGCTATGAGTCTTAGTGGATCAAAATTAGTTATAGGTATAGTAGGAAACTTTATTTTAGGAGCTCTTATGACAGCAGGTATAGGATTATATGCACCATGTATGGCAATGGTTGCATTACTTGGTATGAACCCTAAGGCTGCATTCCCTATAATGATGGGAGCCTGTGCATTTGTAGGACCAATAGCTAGTACAAAGTTTGTAAAAGAACAAGCTTATGAGAGAGAAATATCTATGGGGATAACTATAGGGGGAGTAGTTGGATCTATATTAGCATTGCTATTTGTTACAAATATGCCAGTATATTGGTTAAAATGGTTAGTAGTAGCTGTTGTAAGTTATACTGCTGTAACTATGTTTAAAGCAGGGCTTAGTAAAGATGAAACTTTAGAACTTGAACAAGTAAGTTAATATAAATTTGAATTTTAAAATCATAAAACTTAAGTAACTTAAGTTTTATGATTTTTTTATTTAAAAAATTAAAATAGTGGGTATTAGTTATATATATTAATAATATGAGCAGAATAATTAACAACAAACTTTAAGCAAGAAAGAGGAAAAACTATGAAAAGAGAAGACAAAGAACGTGTACCATTTGAAGGTAATTTATATGAAAATTTATTTATACCTAAAAAAACTCCATATGAAGATTTATTTACAGGTGGAGTGATAGAGGAACTATCAGATGATACTCCATATTCATTTGTGCACCCAAATAGTGATGAAGTAAAAGAATTATTACGAAAAAACAGGGGCGAAAAATAGATTATAAATTTATATAAATAGACAAAATTTAAAATAGGGGGATAAATAATTTATTTAAAGAGGCAGGCTGTTATGTAATAGTCTGTCTTTTATTGTCGAAATGATAGACCTCACTATGAAAACATGTTATAGTGTGTATTGATTAAAATTAGGGGAGAGAAATATGTTAGGAATTAGTAAAAGTAAAAAGTTTGAGGCTAGTAATAAATTAGCCACCATATTGACAATCGGCATATCAGCTTTTTTAGTTGTATTTTATATATTAAGTTTAATATACATATTCAAATATAATTTAATTTTGATGATAAAGCCAGAAGACTTTATAAGAATCTTTAATATAGTCTTAGCTTTTTTGGCTACAGTAAGTTGCATACTATGTTATAATAGTACAAAAAAAGAAGAGCTATTTATAGTTTCTCTGATGTATATGATATTTGTAATAGATATAACTTTAGGGGTATTTGATAATTTAACTTTACAAAATACTATTATAAGCATGAAGGGGTATATAGCTATATCTACTTCATTAATGAGAATATCTATAATTTTAATAGCAACATTACCTTTAAAAAAGGTAAGAAAGTTTATTATAGAAAATAAGATTTATTCTATATTGATAGTTGTTTTAAGTGCAACAATATTTGGATATTTAGAAAGCAAAAGTATTATATTTCCAATAAGGAAAGAAACAGATTTTTTTATTCTTTATAATCTTATGTTAATTTTTGTTTATAGTATAACCAGTACTATTTTATTCAAAAAGAGTATAAAAGAAAGAGACTATACATATTCCGTTATTGGAGCGAGTATATTGATGTTTTTAGTTAAGGCATTCTATGCTATAGTGGGAGCAAGAATACCTATAATAGAAATTAAATTTATATCAATATCAATATCATATATGGCTTTTATAGTACTTATAGTAGGCTTGTTCTTAGAAACAACTATAAGTATAAAGAAAAAGAAAGAATTAGAAGAAGAGAAAAAAATATTTTATAATCTTGTAGAAGAAAATAAAGCGAGCTGTATATTTATAAGTAATATGGATGGAAATATAATTTATTCTAATAAAAAAACAAAAAACTATTTCTTTGGAAATGATGATTATAAAAACTCTGCATTAACCCAAAGAATTGAACTTGTTATGTCTACTATAGATAAAGACATTATGAAAACTATAGAAGATAGTGTCAAAGAAGATGGATGCTGGAGTGGAAAAATTGAAATAAATGATGGTAGAAATATTATTGATTGTGGAATTCAAAAAATTATAGATTCAAGTTTAAAAGGAATTGATGAACATGGAGAAACTGCTAAATTAGTAGTTACATTTAATGATATAACCGAAGAACATAGAATGGAAAAATACATATCAGAATATGAAAAAATCAAAGATCATGAGAAGTTAAAAAATGAATTTTTTGCTAATATAAGTCATGAATTAAGAACTCCTTTAAATATATTTTATTCAACAACTCAATTGCTAGATGTTAAATCATATGATGATGAAGCTGATTTTAGAAAAGTCTATTCTACATATAGACAAAGTTTAAAGACTAATTGTCAGAGAATGTTAAGACTTATAAATAATATGGTTGACATAACCAAAATTGATGTTGGATACACAAAGCCAAATATGAAAAATTGTGATATAGTAAGGTTAATTGAAGAAATAACTATGTCAGTTGTAATATATGCTAAACAAAAGGGAATAAATATAGTCTTTGACACAGATGAAGAAGAAAATATTATAAAATGTGATCCAGAAATGATAGAAAGAGCAATTTTAAATTTAGTATCTAATGCTATAAAGTTTACAAAGCCAAATGGCAATATATTTGTGAATATACATATAAATAAGGAATGGGTTCAAATAATTGTAAAAGATGATGGTGTTGGAATACCTATACATATGCAAGATTTAATATTTGAAAGATTTGTACAAGCAGACAAATCTTTGACAAGAATGAATGAAGGAAGCGGAATTGGATTAAGTATTGTAAAAGCTATGGTTGAGCTAAACGAAGGTGAGATATACTTAGAAAGTGATGGAAAAAATGGAGCAGAATTTGAAATTTTATTACCTAATAAAAAGTTATTAGGAGATATTATTGAAGATGAGACAAAAGATTACAAGGTAGATGTTCAAAAGATTGAATTAGAACTTTCTGATATATATGAGTTATATTAAAATTTTGGTGAATATTGTTAAAATAAGGGGCTTAGTATATAATATTAAATATAAATTCTATTAACGGCTTTGAAAGGAAAGTATATGGGGAAAATTAGTTTATTTAATAAATTTAATATATTTGTATTACTTAATATGTTACTATTTGTATATTCAACATTAAATATAAATGCAAATAGTAATAATATAACATTTAATGATTTTAATATAGATCAAGGCATAAGCCAAACAACCATAGAATCTATTTTTCAAGATAGTAAAGGGTATGTGTGGTTAGGTACAAATGATGGATTAAATAAATTTAATGGATATGATTTTAAAGTTTATAATTATGAAGAAGATGAAAATAGTATTAGCAATAACTTTATAACAGATATAAATGAAGATAAAGATGAAAATATATGGATAGCTACTATAGATGGTGTAAATAAATTAGATCAAAAAAATGGAAAGTTTACAAATTATTTAAAGGAAAATAATTTGATTTCAAGTGGAAACGCAACGGATATACTAATTACAAAAGATAATAAAATATTAGTTACAACAGATGATGGATTAAACATATACAATTCTAAAAAAGACAGATTTGATAGAGTTTTGTCTAAAAAAAATGATTTAATAAGTCAGTTTATATATTGTATTGATGAAGATAAAGAAGGTAACTTTTGGTTAGGAACGAAGTTAGGAGTTAGTAAAATATCTAAAGATTTTAAAGTTATTAAAAATTTTAATATAGATAAGAATGATATGAGCAAAAACGAAATTTATAATGTTTTTTGTGATTATGAAGCTGGATATACATGGGTTGGAAGTGCAAACTCAGGTCTATACAAGGTAAATATTAAAACAAATGAAATAACCAACTATAAATGTGATCCTTTTGATGAAAATTCAATTCCTTGCTACTCAATTGGAGCAATAAAAAAAGATAGCAAAGGTAACTTGTGGATTGGAACATCTAAGGGACTTGCACTTTATAACGAGAAAGACGATAATTTTGAGGTATACACTCATAAAATATATGATAAAAATAGTTTAGTTAACAATGATGTTAAGAGTTTAATGGAAGACAGCAATGGTCTTATATGGGTAGGTACATATGCTGGTTTAAGTGTGTTTGATACTGAAAGTAAAATCAAACATTATAAGGCAGGCCAAGATAAAGATTATTTGTTGAGCGAAAATATAGTTCATGGTATATATGAAGATAGGGATGGGAATTTGTGGGTAGGTACAAATTCAAAAGGTGTAAACATAATAGATAAAAAAAGGAATAAATCTGTATATTTAAACACTAAAACAGAAAAAAAATTTATAAATGATTCTGTAAATGACATAACTGGAAAAGGAAATCAAATATATATAGCTACTGACGGAGGTCTTATAGAAGTAAACAAGTCTAACAATGAGATAAGTCATTATGGAGTAGTAGATGGATTAGTTAATGATAGAATAAAAGATATTTTGCTAGATAGCAAAGGTTACTTGTGGATGGGGACTGCAGATGGAGTTAGCATATTAGATACTAAAACAAAAAAATTTATAGATATAAATAAGTACATAAATAAGGGTCAAGATAAAAATAAATATGTAAGATCTATATTTGAAGATAGCGAAGGGAATTATTACTTAGGATTTTTAAGAGATGATGGTTTGTGTAAAATAGACCCTAAAAACAAAACTATAAAGATTTATAAAAATAATAAGCAAGATAAATATAGCTTAAGTAATAACTACATAAGATATATAAATGAAGACAGTCACGGAAATATTTGGATAGGAACTAGCTATGGATTAAACAAATTTGATAAAGAGACTGAAAAATTTGAAAGATATACTACTAAAGATGGTATAGCTAATAATACTATTTATGGTGTTTTAGTAGATGATGAAGATGATGTATGGATAAGTACTAATAAAGGAATATCAAAAATCAATAGTTTAAATAATAAAGTACAAAATTTTAGTGTAACAGATGGACTTCAAGGGAATGAATTTAATGGAAATGCAGCATACAAAAGTAAGAGTGGAGAACTTTTCTTTGGGGGCGTAAATGGGTTGAACTCATTTTTTCCAGAAAAAATTATAAAATCAGATAAAAAGCCTAAAATATTATTTGATACGTTTATTGTAAACAACAAGGAATATAACAATATAAATGAAATGAAATTTAGCGAGAGTACAGACACTATAACTATTAAATTTTTTACTCCAGATTACTCAAATTATAAAAATACAACATATGAATATAACTTAGATGGAAGTAGTGGAGATGCAGTTAGAACAAAAGATAATTATGTAACTTATAATGATTTACCTCCAGGTAAATATAGATTTAGAGTTAAAGCTATTGATACAAGTGGAAATGTAAGTGATGAAAATTATGTAACATTTACTATAAAACCTCCAATATGGTTAAGTTGGTATGCAGTAATTATATATATATTAATAGGACTTGGACTTATAGCTAATCACAATCGTAAGATGAAAAAATTAGATAAATTAGTTCAAAAGAAAACTTTAAGATTAAGAGAAGAGATGGAAAAAAATAATATTTTATTAAAAAGAAATATAAAATTAGAACAAAATAAGAATAGCTATTTTGTTAACTTATCTCATGAGCTTAGAACTCCTCTTAATGTAATAAGTAGTACTAATCAATTGATTTTAGGATTACTGAAAAAAGATGGACATATAAAAGAAGAAAATTTAAGTCATCATATAGATGTGTCGCAAAAAAACTGTAAAAGACTTTTAAATTTAATCAATAATATCGTAGATAGTGCTAAGTTGCAAAATGATATGTACATGGTAACTTTAGAAGAAACAGATATAGTCTATCTAGTTGAAGAAACAGCATTGACTTTAAAAGATTATGTAAGCACTAAGGGAATTGAACTAATTATTGACCCAGAAATAGAAGAAAAGCTTATAAGATGTGATAAATATGAAATTGAAAGATGTGTTGTTAACTTAGTAGGAAATGCGGCTAAATTTACACCAGAAGGTGGTAGTATAACTATAACTATAAAAGATTTAGAAGAAAAAGTTATGATAAGTGTTTTAGATACAGGTGTAGGAATAGAGGAAAAATATCATAAGCTTATATTTGATAGGTTTAACCAAGTTTTAGAGGAAAATAACAAGGTAAAGTGTGGAAGTGGATTAGGACTTACTATAACTAGTCAAATAGTTAAGTTACATAAAGGTGAAATATATGTTGAAAGTAAAATTGGTAAAGGGAGTAATTTTGTTATAATACTTCCTGTAAATCCTAATGAATACAATTCTAAAAGTGAAAATATATAAACTCTTAAAATGGTGAATATCAAAAGGTATTCGCCATTTTTGTAAAAAAAAGCAAAAAAATATTTACAAGTTTATGAAATTATGATATATTATTTACATAAGTTAATGAAATACGGAGAGGTGTCCGAGTGGTTTAAGGAGCTGGTCTTGAAAACCAGTGACTCCGAAAGGGGCCGTGGGTTCGAATCCCACCCTCTCCGCCAGTTTTAAAAGTACCTGAGCTTTAAGGTGCTTTTTTTGTATTTATAAAACTATATATTTGAATATTCTTTATTATAAAACATAAAATAATTAAAATTAAGAATGTAAGAGAGGTATATAGATATGAGAAAAAAAGAGAATAATGACACTAAGAAAAATATAGAAGAAGTAACAATGTACGAAAATATGAATTTTAATGATATAGATAGTTTAAGTGGAGATTTAGATAATACTCTTACAAATTTATTTTTATCTTTAAATTCGGATAACATTAAGAAGAAAACTAAAAAACATAAATAAAAATATATAAGACCTGTAAATGCAGGTCTTATATATTTTAAAATCGAAGGTAGGTGAAAGTATGAAAGTAAGTACAATTAAGACTATTATTTTAAATAACACAGAAAAAAATAGACATAACTCTGGAGTTGCAATTTACAAAAATAACTTAGTGAGTGAGAGCTATATAAAAAAAGAAAATGATAATATAAATTTTTATGCTGTAGTTGGGAATGAAATGTTTAATGAAAAAAATAATTCTTTAATAACTATAAGTGAAAAAACTAATAGAATAGTTTCAACTAGCTGTGATTGTAATGATTGGTTAAATAAAAGTATGGAAAGTAATACATTTGTCTGTAAGCATATAGTTGCAGCTATTTATAAGGGCATAGATGATATTACAAACAAGAAGAACAATATAAAAAGCACTCAAAATAAACTTAATAATGAAGTATCGTATGCTAGGGCTAAAGTAACATATAAGTTTGATTTGGATGAAGATAATAATTTGAGATTTTCTTTTAATATAGGAAATCTAAATAGAAAAAGATATAATGAGATATTTAGTGCATACAAAGAAAATAAACGCCTATATAGATTGAAAGAATCTATATACTTGGATTTACATAATAAAGATATACAGGAATTATTAGAACTTATTGATACGTTAGGAATTCCAGTTGAAGCGGATGATTTTAAAGTTGAAAATAGTAAACTTTTATATATAGATAATTATATAAAAGAAAATAAACTTAATTTTATATCAGGAAAAGAATACATAGATAAAATAATGTCTGGATTTAATGAAAAAATAAATTGTGAGATTTCGCAAAATATTAAAAATATATTAAGAGAATATCAATTAGAAGGTGTTAATTGGTTTAATAGTATTAGTAACTATAACTTTGGAGGGATTTTAGCGGATGAAATGGGTCTTGGAAAGACACTACAAACAATTACGTTTATTAGTAGTCAAAAAAATTCGAAGAATATAGTAGTAACACCTACATCACTTATACATAACTGGAAAAATGAAATTGATAAGTTTGCTTCAAATTTGAAGGTAGGAATAGCATATGGGGATAAAAAATCAAGAGAATTAATAATTGAAAATTATAGAGATTATGATGTAGTTCTAACTACTTATTCTACAATTAGGAATGATTTTGAAAAGTATAAAAACAAAAAATTTGACTATATGTTCATAGATGAAGCGCAAAATATAAAAAATCCAGATGCTATAGTAACTAAATCTATAAAGAGCATTAGCTCTAATGCTAAGTTTGCCTTAACAGGGACTCCTTTAGAAAATAACTTATTAGAACTTTGGTCTATATTTGATTTTATAATGCCTGGGTATTTATATGATAAAAAGGAGTTTCAAAATAAATTTGTAGACGGTGATATTAAAAAATTAAAAAAATTAATAAAACCTTTTATATTAAGAAGAACAAAAAAAGAAGTTGTAAAGGAATTACCAGACAAAATAGAAAAGAAATTTATTGTAGAATTAAATAAGGAACAAAAGAAAATATATGATATTTACAATAAAAATGTAATAGAAAAATTAGAAAATGTTAAATATGAAAATGATAAAATAACAATATTTTCATATTTAACTAAACTGAGACAATTATGTCTTCATCCTAAGACCTTACTAAAAGACTATACTGGTAAAAGTTCTAAAATTGATATTTGTATAGAAATTTTAAATGAAGCTATTTTAAATGGTAGAAAGGTATTATTATTTTCTCAGTTTACAAGTGTTTTAAGATTGATAGAAGAAGAACTTAAAAATAAGAATATAAAATCTATGTATTTAGATGGAAAAACTAATTCTAAAGATCGTATAAATTTAGTTAATGAATTTAATGAAAATAAAAATATTAATGTTTTTTTAATATCTTTAAAAGCTGGAGGAACAGGATTAAATTTAACTAGTGCTGATATGGTTATACATTTTGACCCATGGTGGAATTTAGCCGTAGAAAATCAAGCAAGTGATAGAGCTCATAGGATAGGTCAAAAAAATGTAGTTGAAGTGATAAAGTTAATATCAAAAGATACAATAGAGGAAAAGATTATTTTATTACAAGAAAATAAAAAGGATATGATTGATAATATTATTGACGATAGTTTATCTAATTCTACGAATTTAAAAGGATTAAGCAAAAAAGACTTAATAGAATTATTCAAATAGAAGTGATGTAACAAAAAGCCAAAAAACTACATATTATTGTATAAGTAGATAAAACTACTTACACAATAATATGGGAGATGTTTAAAAAATGGCAAAAAAGAAGGTAGAAGATAATATAAAAAAAGTAACAAAACCGGTAACAGATGTAGGTAAAGAAGTTTTAAATGGAGCTGGAAATATAGGGAAAGAAACTATAAATACAGGATTAAATGTAGGAAAAGATGTTTTAAATGGAGTTGGAAACATAGCTAAAGAAACTATAAATACAGGAGTAAATGTAGGTAAAAAAGTTAAAGATAACATTAAAGGAAAATAGATACACTAAAGGGAGTTTTATACTCCCTTTTATTGTGTAAATATTGGAATTAGCACGATATTACATAAAACGACAAAAGAATGAGTTATAATAATCAAGCACAATATAAATCAGAAAGGAGAATTAAAAGTGGGGAATAAAATGGAATTACTAAAAAGTTCTTATGAATTATTATTAGAGGCTGATGAGGTGTTAAGATCCAATTTTGATTATGAAAGTATTTTGGAAAATAGTTTTATAGATGAGGACCAAGAAGTTATTTTTACAAAAGATACATTTGGAAAATACATACAATATGATATTAGTGATTGTTATACTCCTTTAATAAAAGCTTTAAAAACTTATAGATGTAAGGAAATAAGTGATATTTATAAAGAGTTAAAAAAAATAAGTATAGAGGCAGAAATATTTTGCTAAATGATAAAAATAACTAAGGCTATAATGAATGTTATAAAGTCTTAGTTATTTTTGTTATTTAAAATAATGAATAGAGAAGTTATAGTTAAATATGATATAATAATTAGACATGAATATAAATAATATGATAAAAATTTATATAAAAATAAAAAATATTGAGGGTATTTGGTATGAGTAAAGTAACTATAAAAGAAGTTGCAAAAGAGGCAGGAGTTGCAACTTCTACCGTGTCTAGAGTTTTGTCTAATAATCCTAAAATCAGTGAAGAAACTAAAGCTAAAGTCAATGAAGCAGTAGAAAGGTTAAATTATAAACCCAATGCAATTGCAAGGAGTCTTGCAAATAACAAAACAAAAATATTGGGGGTAGTTTTACCAAGTGAAGCAGATGACTTACTTACAAATCCATTTTTTATAAATGCCATGAAGGGGATGAGTATTTATGCACAAAATAAAAACTATTATATTACATATGTGTTTGCAAAAGATGGTAAAAATGAGTTTGAAAGTATAAAAGAAATTACTAATACGAACTTAATTGAAGGAATTATACTTCTAAGAGTAAATGAAAATGATGAAAGCATTAAGTTTTTAAATACTATAGAATTTCCTTTTGTAGCAATCGGAAGGCCCGAAAAAACAGAAGATGTATTGTGGGTGGATAACGATAATTTTCAAGCTATGTATAATGTAGTGAATAGGCTTATTCAAAAAGGTCATAAAAAAATAGGATTTATAGGAGCTATAAAAACTTTAAATATGTCAAAAGACAGATTGAAAGGATATAAAATGGCTTTGGAAGTGAATGGATTAAATTATGATGAAGAGTTAGTTATACATAAACAATTTTTTAAAGAAAATACAGGATATGTTGGAGCTGAAGAATTGCTAAGTAAACACGAGGTTACAGCTATTGTAACTACAGATGATTTATTAGCATTTGGAGTGTCTCAGTTGCTAAATGAAAAAAGATTAGAAAAAATATCATTAGTTGGATTTAATAATATCCAACTTTCAAAATACCAGACACCACCATTAGCATCTGTAGACATAAATGCAGATGAGCTAGGATACTATGCTGCAAAACTGCTTATTGAAAAATTAGAAAATGAAGACATAGTAAATACCCACTACATAGTAAATACAGAGTTTATAGAAAGAGAATCTTTTAAATAAATTATATATAGAATGTTTAAGGTTGTCTTAAACTATTCTATATAT
>NZ_JAWDJM010000038.1:0-1156 GCF_032465715.1 Paraclostridium sp. MRS3W1
ATATTATATACTTCTTTTTATTTATGTTTAATTATATATTAATTAATTCAAACTTTGATATAATGGTAGCTAGAAAGTGTATTTTCTAGGGGGAAGTTATATGGAGATTCTAAATTGTAATAACTACTATTTATCTGATTTATATGAAAATAGTTTAAGTGAAAATGAAAAAAAAGCTTTGGGGATTTATTATACTCCTAAATATGTAATAGATTATATTGTTAATAAGATTTTGACAGAACATGATTTTAACAAGAATCCATCTCCTAAAATATTGGACATGTCTTGTGGGTGTGGAAATTTTTTACTAGAGGTATATGATGTTTTGTATAAAAAGTTTGAAGTTATAAAAAATGATATTAACATTGAAAATATACATGAACATATAATTAAAAATTGTATATATGGTATAGATATAGATCAAAATGCAGTAAATGTTTTGAAATATTCTTTGAGGAATAAAGAGATAGATTCATCTACTACTGATAAATTTAATATATACTGTTTTGATAGTTTGATGTATGAAGGAATAGATGATACTTTGAAAGAAATATTCTGGGATGAGAAGTTTGACTATATAATAGGAAATCCTCCTTATATAGGACATAAAAATTTGACTATGAAATATAAAAAGCAATTAATAAAAAATTATGGTGACGTATATAAGGATAAGGCAGACATTTATTTTTGTTTTTATAAACGTATAATTGACTTACTTAAAAAAAATGGAGTTGCAAGTATAATAACTCCAAGATATTTTTTGGAAAGCACAAGTGGAGAGAATTTAAGAAACTATATCATTAATAATGTTAAGATTAAAGAAATTATAGATTTTAATGGATTCAATGTATTTAAAAATGCAAATGTAGCAAGTTGTATATTTACCATGGAAAAGTCAAAATATATAGATTCGAGTTTCGATTTTTATAGGATTACCAACTATAATATTAAATTAAAATTTATAGATGATATCAAATCAACTCTAAAGTTTAGTGACTATTTTACTAAAATACGTATGAATCAAAGTGATATGAGTGAAAAGTGGATTATAGACAAAAAGGAAAATGTAAATTTATATAACATTATAGAAAAAAGCTGTAAATATAAGCTAAAAGATATATGTATAAGTTTTCAGGGAATTATAACTGGATGTGAT
>NZ_JAWDJM010000039.1:0-408 GCF_032465715.1 Paraclostridium sp. MRS3W1
ATGTGGGAATATGGCTCAGTTGGTAGAGCAATTGACTGTTAATCAATGGGTCACAGGTTCGAGTCCTGTTATTCCCGCCAATATGCTAGTGTGGCTCAACGGTAGAGCAGCTGACTTGTAATCAGCAGGTTGTAGGTTCGATTCCTATCACTAGCTCCAACGTGGAGGATTTCCCGAGCGGCCAAAGGGGGCAGACTGTAAATCTGTTGTCACTGACTTCGGTGGTTCGAATCCACCATCCTCCACCAACTTAATAATTTGCGCGGATGTGGCGGAATTGGCAGACGCACCAGACTTAGGATCTGGCGCCTATGGCGTGGGGGTTCGACTCCCTTCATCCGCACCAAATTTAAATAATGTGGGTGCATAGCTCAGCTGGATAGAGCAACGCCCTTCTAAGGCGTGTGT
>NZ_JAWDJM010000040.1:0-86725 GCF_032465715.1 Paraclostridium sp. MRS3W1
TCGCTCAGCTAATCATTATCTGAATATCTGGCTTGGTTGTTTGTGTTTAATTCTTTAAAAAAGAATTTTTATAATTAACCTACTGTTTAATTTTCAAAGTTCATTTTTTCTTTTGTGTTTCGTCCGTTTCTTAAGGACAAGTAATACTATATCACCTTTATTAAATACCGTCAACACTTTTTATAATTTTTTTTAAATTATTTTGCAATTTTTTCTTGATAATATTCTCTATTTCTTTTAACCCTAGTATTTGCAACCCTCTTACCTTTAGTATTCGCATTAATTTTTTTAGATTTAATACTATTAAAATCTCTTATAATTTCTGAACTTATATGAATCATAACTTGTACAACCAATCCCATAACAGATAAAAGACACATCCAATTAATTAAATTTTTCATATCAAATCCCCCTAATTTTTTATTAATACTTACTTCTAAATTTTTATTCCATTTTCCTTTATATACTTTTCATCATTACTTCTCATTTTCTAATATTATCTTTCAGTTTTTTTCAGCATTTAATATTTGTTCTCAAAATTATATATCAGTATTAATTTTTTACTGTTGAATTAAACATAAAAAAACCTTTCTAAAATATTATTTAGAAAGGTTTTAATCTATTATTTACTCTTCTATTTCATCTGCAGAGTTTTCTTTTATAGGTTTCATTGTAGGGAATAATATAACGTCTCTTATAGATGGAGCATTTGTTAATAACATAATAACTCTATCTATTCCTATTCCTAGACCACCTGTTGGAGGTAGACCTACTTCTAGTGCATTTACAAAGTCTTCGTCCATATCACAAGCTTCATCGTCACCTAATTCTTTCTTTCTTAATTGATCCATAAATCTTCCTTTTTGATCTATAGGGTCATTAAGTTCAGAGAAAGCATTTGCTAACTCCCACTTATTAGCGAAAGCTTCAAATCTATCTGTTCTTCTAGGATCCTCTACGTTTCTCTTAGCAAGCGGAGAAACTTCTACTGGATGATGAGTTATAAATGTAGGTTGAACTAACTTATCTTCACCAAATTCTTCAAATAAGGCATTGATAACTTCTCCTCTTCTCATACCAGGAGTTATTTCTATACCTTTTTCTTTAGCTACTTCTAATGCTTCTTCATCAGTATCTATAGTAGAGAAGTCTACTCCAGCATACTCTTTTACACATTCTTCCATAGTCATTCTTCTCCATGGAGGTGTAAAGTCTATTTCTGTTCCTTGATAATCTATTTTCATGCTTCCAGTTGCAGCTTCAGCCATATGAGCTATTACATTTTCAGCTATTTCCATCATATCTGTATAATCTGCATATGCTTGGTATAATTCTATAGCAGTATACTCAGGATTATGTTTAATTGACATACCTTCATTTCTAAACATTCTTCCCATTTCATACACCTTATCAAATCCACCAACTATAAGTCTCTTTAAGTATAACTCGTTAGCTATTCTTAAATACATTGGTATATCTAATGTGTTATGATGAGTTATAAATGGTCTAGCATTCGCTCCACCAGCTATAGTGTTTAATATAGGAGTCTCAACTTCTAAGAATCCTCTTTCATCTAAATAAGATCTTAAAGCTTTCATAGCTTTAGTTCTTGTAACGAAAGCATCTTTAACTTCTGGGTTAACTATTAAATCAACATATCTTTGTCTATATCTTAAATCTTGATCTTTTAATCCATGGTATTTTTCTGGAAGAACTTGAAGAGACTTAGTTAATAATTTTACATCATTAGCTTTTATAGATATCTCTTCTTTCTTAGTTTTAAATACTTCTCCTTCGATACCTATTATGTCACCTATATCATATGTAGAGAACACAGCATATTCTTCTTCACCTATTCTATCTAATCTTACATAACACTGTATTCTTCCTTCTTGATCTTGTATGTCTATAAATCCAGCTTTACCTTGTATTCTCTTACTCATTATACGTCCAGCTAGTTTAACAACCTTACCTTCAAAAGCTTCAAAGTCATTCTTTATATCTGTAGAACAGTTAGTTCTATCATATCTACTTATATGGAATGGATTTCTACCCATCTCTTGTAATTTAGCTAATTTTTCTCTTCTTACTTTAAGTACTTCTGTAAGTTCTTCTTTAGCTTGATCATTAACGTTTTGTTGATCATTATTCATTTGTATACCTCCAGATTATCTTCTTATTTCTAATATCTCGAATTTAGCAATACCATCAGGAACTTGAACATCTACAACTTCTCCTTTAGCTCTACCTAAAAGAGCTTTTCCTACAGGTGATTCGTTAGATATCTTACCTTCATATGGATCAGCTTCTGCAGAACCAACTATTGTATATTCTACTTCTTCTTCAAACTCCATATCATTAACTTTTACTATAGATCCTATAGTAACTATATTTGAATCTATTTTAGATTCATCTATTATAACTGCTTTTCTAAGCATATTTTCAAGCTTCATTATTCTTTCTTCAACTTGTGCTTGCTCATTTTTAGCCTCATCATACTCAGCATTCTCTGATATATCTCCGAAAGATATAGCTACCTTTATTCTCTCTGCAACTTCTCTTCTTCTTACTGATTTCAGATGCTCAACCTCATCTTCTAATTTTTGATATCCTTCTTGAGTTAATAATATTTCTTTATTATCTTCCATAACCCCTACAACTCCTTCTCTTTGATTTTTATTTAACATTAAACAAAATTAATTTTATATCGTAATCATTTATGCGCTATATTATAAATTACTATCACCCTTATGTCAAGGAGTGCGATAAGTAGTCACGTAGCTTGTTTACTACTTCTTCATAGCTTTCTATCTTGTTAATTTCATCTCTTAATCTAGCTGAACCTCTAAGCCCTTTTAGGTACCATGCAATATGCTTTCTCATTTCTCTTACCGCTACATATTCTCCGTGTTCATCTATTGCCAATTTAAGATGTTTTAAAGCTGTATTTATTTTTTCTTCACCTGTAGGCTCCGGTAAAATTTCTCCTGTTTTCATATAATGGTTTATTCTTTTGAATATCCATGGGTTACCTTGAGCTCCTCTACCTATCATTATAGCATCACAATTGGTCTTATTTATCATATTTATAGCATCTTCAACTTCAAAAACGTCTCCATTACCTATTACAGGTATGTTTATACTTTCTTTTATTTTAGCTATTATATCCCAGTCTGCTTTTCCTGAGTAATACTGTTCTCTAGTTCTTCCATGTATAGCTAACGCACTTATCCCAGAAGCTTCTGCGATTTTAGCTATTTCAACTGCATTTATATTATTGTCATCCCAGCCTTTTCTAATCTTTAAAGTAACAGGTTTTTTAGAGTTCTTTACAACAGACTTTAAAACTTCTTCAGCTAACTTAGGATTTTTCATAAGCGCTGATCCATCTCCATTTTTTATAACCTTAGGAGCTGGACATCCCATATTTATATCTAGTATTTCATTAGGGTATTCATTTAGTATTTCTGCTGCTCCTCCCATAAAAGCTGGATCAGAACCAAAAATTTGCACTGCTACCGGATGTTCTTCCTCTTCTATTTTAAGCATTTTTTTCGTGTTTTGATCATCATAACAAAGCGCTTTTGCATTTATCATCTCTGTGTATAGCATTCCACAGTCTTGTTCTTTACATATAAGTCTAAAAGGTAAATCTGTTACTCCTGCCATAGGAGATAAAAATACTTTATTGTCTAACGTAACATTTCCTATTTTCATATACGGTCTCCTTTATTAATATATTTTATTATAAATATACCCAATTTATTTAATAATCTTATCATAAAAAAGGAACTGGATGTAAAATCCAATTCCCTGTTACTATTCTTTATTTTTATTGTAAATAATTTTTAATCCCTCTAGGGTTAAATTTTTATCTACACAATCTATACTATCAGTTTCTGATGCTATCAATGATGAAAGTCCTCCAGTAGCTATTACCTTTATATCGTCATTTCCTAATTCCTTTTTCATCATAGCTATAATCTTGTCTACTAATCCTACATATCCATATATTATCCCCGATTGCATAGCTGAAACTGTATTTTTACAAATTGTCATTCCAGGTTTTAACAGTTCAACTCTAGGAAGTTTTGATGCTCTTTGGAATAAAGCTTCACTTGATATCTTTATACCCGGCGCTATAGTTCCACCTAAGTATTCTCCCTTTTCTGATATTGCACAAAATGTTGTAGCTGTTCCAAAATCTATTATTATCATCGGCGATTTATATTTTTCTATAGCAGCTACAGCATTTACTATCCTATCCGCTCCTACTTGTTTAGGGTTATCATATTTAATATTTAATCCTGTTTTTATACCAGGTCCAACTATTAAAGGTTGTTTATTGAAATATTTCACACAGAAATTTTCAAGTGAATGCATAACATTAGGTACAACTGATGATATTATTATATCTTTTATTGAATTTTTGTCTACATTATCATATTGAAATAAATTATTTATTAACATCCCATATTCATCAGATGTTTTTGCTTTATCCGTACTAATTCTCCAATAATTTTTTAACTCTGTTCCCTCATATATACCTAAGACCATGTTTGTATTACCAACGTCAAATACTAAAAGCATCTACTCTAACCTTCTTTCTATTTTTTGCTTTTCTTTAGTATAGCTACAACTCCTGATACTACTAAAGCTCCAATTATAGCTTCGGGGATTCCATTAGTAGTAGCAATACCTAATATTACAGCTCCAGCCGTGGATGTGTCTCCTCCTATAGCTTCTACGTATCTTTGTGCATATAAGAAATATACCATTCCTAAAACACCAAATGTATTTATAAGAGAACCTATCAGTCCCGAAAAAGCACCTGCAACTGATGTTTTTTTCATTATTTTAAACACACCTTTATATACATAGAATGACACAATTCCCATTATAACTCTAGGTAGTATAGATATAAAAGGATTCATAAATACAAATGAAGTTGGTTTTGGCATTGTAATAGCTCTTATAAAGCTTGTAAATCCAAAAATAAATCCTATTATTCCACCTACCACAGGCCCTTCTATTATAGAACCTATTATTACAGGTATATGCATTATAGTTGCATCAATGGGTCCAATTGGTATAAATCCTAAAGGTGTCATTGATAGCATTATCGATATGGCAGATAACATACCTATTATCGCCATTTGTCTAACATTTATTTTCTTTCTTGTTTGAACCTGTGTTTTCATCATAAAATATACCTCCGTTCCAGCTCTTATAGATGCCGGACTTTTTGTTTTTAACTAATCAATTATCTATACAATAAATCAGTCAGGCTCCTATTTTTTTATGGATGCCAGCTGCAACAAAACAATTTTATCAATATGAAATAACATTGTCAATAATTCTTATTTCAAATTAATTTCATTATACGATAGTATGTCATTAGTTTTTGAGGCATTTTTTATTGCGCTTATTACACTTTTTTCCACCACTTCACTTGCAATCGAACCTAATAATGTTATATCTGTTTCAACTTCTCCCGTTGCTAATGTGAATATCGTATCTCCATCATGAGGGGTATGTATAGGAAATATAGATTTAGCAAATCCATTATGAGCCATTTGTGATATTTTTTTACATTCAGCTTTTGATAATTTAGCATTTGTTACAACCGCACCTATAGTAGTATTATCTATATTAAAACCACCCTTATTAACACCTTTTTTCATTAAATCATACGTATTTAAAAAATCATTTTTATCATCATTTAAAACACCAGCTATAACTTGTCCATTTTCATATACATCACCAAATGCATTCACAGCTATAATCGCAGAAACCACCAATCCATTGTCTAATTTAATTGAATAACTCCCTATACCTCCCTTTGTACAAAACTCACTTCCTCTTATCTTTCCAACTGTAGCTCCACATCCAGCACCATAATTTCCTTGCTTAAGTTCAATGTTATTAGCTATTTCGCAAGCTTTATACCCCATTTCTATATTTGGTCTACATTTAGGATTTCCTACTCCTAAATCAAATAAAACCGCACCAGTAACTATAGGAACTTTCGCTACTCCAACATCAAACCCTATTCCTTTTTCCTCTAGATATCTACTAACCCCACATGTAGATTCCAGTCCAAATGCAGAACCTCCTGATAACACAATAGCATGGACTTTCTGAACCATATTTATAGGATCTAATAAATCAGTTTCTCTAGTTCCTGGAGCTGAACCTCTAACATCAACTCCACAAACCCCTCCATCTTCACATATAATAACGGTGCACCCTGTTAATCCTTCTTTATCCTCTACCTGTCCAACTTTTATACCTTTTACGTCTAAAATATTATTAAACATATCCATGCTCTCCTCTTATAGAAACTTCTCCAGATATAATTTCTTTTAATTTTCCATTTTTATCTTTAACTACTAAATCTCCACTTTCATTTATATCTATGCAAGTAACCTGTTCTTTAACATTATTTTTTATGGTATATATTTCTTTACCTATAATCGCAGAGTAATTTTTACACACATCTAGAGTAGAACTTTTATCATTTTCATTTATATACGAATTATACTTTACTTCAAATTCACTAAGTATATTTCTAACAATATCAACTCTGGATATTTCATATCCTTCTCTTTGTATTGATGTTGCAATATTTCCTATCTCCTCAGGAAAATTGATAGTTTTTACATTTATTCCAATCCCTACCACAATATAATTAACTCTCTCTATCTCCGCCGAAAGCTCTGTTAGTATCCCACAAGTTTTCTTTCCATTTAATATAATATCATTAGGCCATTTTATAGTAGCTTCTACCCCTAAGTTTCTTAATGCTTTAACTATACTCGCTCCAGCAACTAAAGTTATAAAAGGGGCATCCATAGGAAGTATATTTGGCTTTAGAATTATACTCATCCATATTCCTTCATGCTTTTCAGAGTGCCAGCACTTTCCTAATCTACCTCTTCCACTCACTTGTTCTTCACTTAAAATCACAGTTCCATCTGTAGCTTCGTTAGCTATTGACTTAGCATAATTATTTGTAGAATCTATAGAATCAAAATGTATTATTTCTTTTCCTATAAACTTAGTTTTAAGATTATGTAGTATATTTTCTTTACTTAAAATATCATTTGGTGATTCTTTTAATCTGTATCCCTTTTTATTAACTGACTCTATTTCATATCCTTGTTCTTTTAAAACATTAATATGCTTCCATACAGCTGTTCTAGAAATTCCCAATTGCTTTGAAATTTCTTCTCCTGATATAAATTCTAAATCACTATTTAATAATAAATTAACAATTTTCTCTCTCAAAATAACACCTCTATCTAATTAATAATTAAAGTAAAGGCTAGGGAAAACCCTAGCCTCATTTTTTATTACTCATCTATTTGATCTTTGTCATTATTTACATTATTGTTATTGTTAACATCTACATCCTGAATTTCATCTTTCTTAGCCTCTTTAAAATCAACTTCAATAGCATCTTCTTTATTGATAGTTTCTTCTGTTGCAGCATTTTCTAATTTAGGATCTAATGATAACTCTTTATTAAATGCTTTTATAAACTGATCTGCATCTAATGTTTCGTATATTAACAATGCTTGAGCTACATATTCTAATCTATCCATATTATCAGTTAATAATTGTTTAGTGTTTTTATAAGCCACATTAACGATGTCTTTTATTTCTTTATCTATTTCAAATGCAACTTCTTCAGAATAGTTTCTCTTGCTACCTATACTATTTCCTAAGAATACTTCTTCTTCTCCATCTCCAAATGTCATAGGTCCTAGTTTAGAACTCATTCCATATTTTGTAACCATTTGTCTAGCAGTTGCTGAAACTCTTTCTAAATCGTTTGAAGCTCCTGTAGATATATCATCTAAAGTTAACTCTTCTGCAACTCTACCACCAAGTAAAACAATTATGTTTTCTTTCATTTCATTCTTAGTAGCATAGAATTTATCTTCAACTGGAAGTTGCATTGTAAATCCACCAGCTCTTCCTCTAGGAACAATTGTCACTTGATGGACAGGACTTACATGTTTAAGAACGTGTGCACATACAGCATGACCTGCTTCATGATACGCTGTTAACTTTCTTTCTGGTTCACTTATAACTCTAGATTTTTTAGCAACACCTGCTATTACCTTAGTTATAGCTTCCTCTATAGTTTCCATATGGATTTTCTTTTCTCTTTTTCTAGCTGTAAGTATAGCAGCCTCATTCATTAAGTTTTCTATATCCGCAGGTGTAAATCCTGGAGTTCTTCTTGCAAGAACTTCAATCTTAACATCCTCAGCTAAAGGTTTGTTCTTAGAATGAACCTTAAATATAGCTTCTCTACCTTTTACATCCGGTGCTCCTACAACCACTTGTCTATCAAATCTACCAGGTCTTAAAAGTGCTGGGTCTAATATATCAGGTCTATTTGTTGCAGCCATTATTATTATACCTTGGTTAACACCAAATCCATCCATTTCAACTAGTAATTGGTTAAGAGTTTGCTCTCTTTCATCATGGCCTCCACCAAGACCTGCACCCCTTTTTCTACCAACCGCATCGATCTCATCTATAAATATTATAGCTGGAGCATTTTTCTTTGCGTCTTCAAATAAAGATCTAACCCTTGAAGCTCCTACCCCAACAAACATTTCAACGAAATCTGATCCACTTATACTAAAGAATGGAACTCCCGCTTCTCCTGCAACTGCTCTTGATAAATATGTTTTACCAGTCCCTGGAGGTCCAACCATTAATATACCTTTAGGTATTCTAGCTCCTAAATCAATATATTTTTTAGGGTTTTTCAAGAAATCAACAACTTCTTGTAAGTCTTCTTTTTCTTCATTAAGTCCTGCTACGTCTTTAAATGTAACTCTTGTTTTATCATCATCCTTATGAACTTTCGCTTTTGATTTTCCAAAGTTCATAACTTTTCCGCCTCCACCTTGAGACTGATTCATAAATACAAACCATAGTATTAATACAAAGAAAAGCATAAGTAGCGATGGTATTATATCAAAGAACCAAGGAGTTGTTGGTTTTGGTGCCCCAATTAATTGTAATTTACCTTCGTTAGCCTGTTTTAATAATTGATCTGCAAGCTTTTCTGATTGAATCTCTTGTGGTATGTATGTTTTAAACTTTTTATTCGTACTCTTTATAGTTCCCTCTATAACCGTGTCTTCTACAATCTTTATACTAGATATGTTTTCTTTCATAAGTTCTCTGTAGACACTTGAAAACTTCATTTCTTCTACTTTCTCTGTTGGACTACCTGAGAACTGTACTATCCCCACGATAATTATAAATATAAGTAGATAGAAACCTGCTCCCTTTAAAATCTTATTCAAAAGAAGCCCTCCTTTCGTAAGTTGTTTTAATTTATAGTTTCTTAAAGGTAATCTTTAAGACTTCTTTTGTATTTGCATCAATTTTATAATTTTCACTAATCTTATAATCTCCAACACAAACTACTTCTTCATTATCTACCAACACAGGAATTTTACTTCTTTCTTCCCTAGGTATCTTCAAATCTATGAATAAACTTTTTAATTTCTTGCTTCCTCCAGCAAGTTTTATTTTATCCCCAGATTCTCTATTTCTTACTACTATCCCTCCTTTAAATTTATCTAAGTCAAATCCTTTAGAGGATTTATCAGCTTTCATACTTTTAAATCTTTCAACACTCATTGTTTTAGTTTCTATAAAGACTCCAGTTTCTTTTATTTTTATAACTCCATCTTTAGGAACGTTATAATTAAATTCGAAATCTTCATATGTTATTTCTTCATTTGTAAATAATATACTATCATTGTTTCTATATACAAACAAACCTCTAGGTAAAACTAATTTTTTATTTATTTTATCTTCATTCTCTAAATCAAATACATCTTCTATATGCTTTTGATCTACAAAATTAGTATCTCCTAAAATATACTTAATAGAATTTCTAATTATTCTACTTTTTATTGCTTTGTGTAAATCAATATATTTATCTAATATGATTTCAACACTTGTATTATTATTTAATTTTGAAACCTCTTTAAACTTTTTATTTCCTTCTTCTTCAATATAATCATTATCTAGCTTTAAGTTATTACCCATCCTACATATAGATTCAATCACATTAGTATTAAAATTTTCTTGCATATACGGAATTAAATCTAATCTTATTTTATTTCTAGTATATATGTTTTCTAAATTTGTACTATCTATTCTCGGATTTAAATTATATTCTTCACAATATGCTTCTATACTACTTCTTTCTATATCAAGAATAGGTCTAATTATAGTTTCATCTCTCTTATATTCAATACCTTTTAATCCTTGTAATCCAGTGCCTCTCATCATTCTCATAAGAATAGTTTCAGCTTGATCGTTTAAGTTATGTCCTATTGCTATTTTATTTGATTTAGTTTTTTGTTTTATCTCATAAAACATTTCATATCTTAATTTTCTAGCACCTTCTTCTATTGATAATCCATTTTTTTTGCAATATTCAGGCACATTTATTGATTTAACAAAAAATTTAACACCTAAACTATCACATAGTTGAGATATATACATAACATCCTTTTGTGCTTCTATACCTCTTATTTGGTGATTTAAGTGTGCTGCATATATGGAAATATCGTATTCTTCCTCTAGTTGCTTTAATATATGCAATAAACACACAGAGTCTGGTCCTCCTGATAGACCTAATACTATTTTATCACCCTTTTGTAATAAATTATATTTATTTATAGTACTTCGTACTCTATCTACTATCATAAATCATACCTCTTATACTTAGTTTTTTGACTCAAGTATACTTTCTATAAAAACTTCTTAAATCCTTGTATAAATTATTTTATTTTAAAACCTTGTTAAATAATATAATACCAAATAAATTAATCCAGGGGTAGTTTTTTTACATACATTTAATTCCATCAATACAAAATTCACATTACTTAAATATAATTAAAATAATATCATACAATAAGAGTATAAAATACCATTTTACAAAATTAATTTTTTATAAGTAAGGAGTAATCAAAATGAAAAAAATTTTATCAGTTTTAATTACATCATTTGTATTTGTATCTTTTATTTCAATTAATTCCCATTGTTTAGAAAACACACAGGTTGATAAAAAGACCGCTTATATTACATTTGACGATGGTCCAAATAAAAATACTCCTGAAATATTAGATTTATTAAGCAAGTATAATATGAAAGCAACTTTTTTTGTCTTAGAAGATAGAATAACCTTATATCCCGACATCGTCAATAGGATGCTTAGAGAAGGTCATTCAATAGGCTTGCATGGTCAAAGCCATGAAAAAGCAGTATTTTATTCTTCTGGTTCATCTGCTTTAAACGAAATTAATAATACAAGACATACACTGAAAGATTTAACAGGTTACGATACTAAACTAGTCAGAGTCCCTTATGGTAGCAAACCCTACCTAACAAAAAACCAATACGATAGTTTAGTTAACTCTGGTTATAATCTTTGGGATTGGAGTATAGATAGCACAGATACACATAAAAATGCAACTGTATCATCTATAGTTTCTAACACTAAGAATTCCCTAAGTGAATCTGGAAATTCAGTTATCTTATTTCATGACAAACAAACAACTGTAAAAGCTTTACCTAGTGTATTGGAGTATTTAAAAAATAATAATTATGAAATTAAAGTCATAGACCAAAATCAAACTCCAATGAATTGGTGGAATAGAAATTTCTATTAATTTTAAAAGCTGACTAATTATTAGTCAGCTTTTAATTAAGCTCTTCTGCGTTTATACTCACTTTATTTATTCCTTCAAACAATCCATCTATACACATATTATACTCTATATTTAACTGTATAGATTTATTTAATTTGTTTATTTCTAGTTTTTGAGTATTTATTTTTATATCAAATAATCCTTGAGGAGTTCTATATTTAGTTATTGTCTCTGATCCTTGAACAAACTTCATATCTGATTTAACAGCTCCAAATCTTTTTATAAAAACTTCATTTTCTGAAATTTTTATCGTAGTTGTTACATGAAGAGAACCCTCTTCTAATTCTTCTTTATACACTATATATATATCATTATTTTTCTCATACATACTTCCTTTAGATGTAACTTCTATTAAATCTTCATTACCTAAATTATCATATTGTTTTGTATGCATAGATATATTTACATCTATCATATTTAACCTCCATAGCAATATAAACCTTAGGGGAAATCCACCTAAAGTTTATACTTTAACTAATATTTTTGAATTTCAACTTGTTCTATATCCGTTATTTCTCGATTAAGAAACTCTTTACCTATAGATGCAAATCTTTCAGGTATATCAGATACATAATATTTATAGTATCCTTCTTTATCTACATTATTATTTAACAAATTATTTTTAGTTAAAACATCTTTTAAATCTTTAGCTGTTTCTCTAGCAGGATTTACCAAAGATATTTTTCCTTCTAATACTTTATTTATAGTTCTCTTTAAAAGCGGGTAATGAGTGCATCCTAAAACTAACGAATCTATATTTGAAGCCTGTAACTCTTCTAAATATTTTTTAGCTGTTAATTCTGCAACTTCAGTATTTGCCCATCCTTCTTCAACTATAGGCACAAATAATGGGCATGCTTTCCCAATTATTTTTATTTTATCGTCTAACTTATGAATTTCGCCCTCATAAGCTTTTGAATTTATAGTTCCCTCTGTTCCTATAACTCCTACAACTTTGTTTTTAGTCGTATAAGCCGCCGTTCTAGCTCCAGCTTCTATAACACCTATTATTGGTATATCATACTTTGCTTGTGCTAGTTCTAAACTTCTAGCTGTTGCTGTATTACAAGCTATTACTATCGCCTTAACACCTTTAGATATTAAAAAGTTAATAGCTTGAAAAGTGTATTTAATAACTGTTTCTTTAGATCTTGATCCATAAGGAACTCTAGCCGTATCTCCAAAATACACTATATTTTCACTAGGAAGTATACTAGTTATTTCTTTTAAAACTGTAAGTCCTCCTAATCCCGAATCAAAAACTCCAATTGAATTATTATTCATCTAACATGCACCTTCTTCTATTGTCTATCCTCTATAGCTAATTTTATTAAATTGTCTATAAGGTCAGTGTATTGTATTCCTGTTGCATCCCAAAGTTTCGGATACATACTTATATTCGTAAATCCTGGTAAAGTATTTATTTCATTTATATAAATTTCTCCATCTTTTTTATCAACAAAAAAATCTACTCTAGAAAGACCTTTACCATCTATAGCTTTAAAAGCATCTATAGCCATTTGTCTTATTTTCATCATAGTTTCTGCATCAATACTAGCAGGTATTTCTAGCTTAGATACTCCATTTATATATTTATCTTCATAATCATAAAAATCTTTTGCAGGTATTATTTCTCCAGCTATTGATGATTTTACTTCATCATTTCCTAAAACAGCAACTTCAATTTCTCTTGCATCTATACCTTGTTCTAATACTATTCTTCTATCATACTTTAAAGCTTCATTTATTCCACTTAAAAGTTCATTTCTATTAGATACCTTTGATATACCTACACTAGAACCCATGTTAGCTGGTTTAACAAATATAGGATAATTTAAAGTTTGCTCTATTCTATTAAGCTCATCATTCTTACTTATATCAAATTGCCATTTAGTTGTATAAGTATAATCTACTTGAGGTAAGCCAATTTGAGTAAATACTTTTTTACATATAAGTTTATCCATACCCACACTAGATGCTAAAACACCGCATCCAACATATGGAATATTACTTATCTCAAATAGTCCTTGTATCTTTCCATCTTCTCCATAAGGTCCATGAAGTACAGGGAATAAAACATCAAAATGCTTAAAGGTTCCATCCTTAAATTCTAGACCTACTTTAGAATTTCCATTAGGTATTAAATTAATTTTAACAGTTTCATCCGCTAATTCTTCCCATTTTCCATTAGCTATATTTTCTGCAGAACCACTATAATACATCCATTTTCCGTCTTTATTTATTCCTATTGTGTGTATATCATATTTTTCTTTATTTATATTCTTAAATATAGATGAAGCTGAAATTCTTGAAACATCATGTTCACCGGATTTTCCACCGAAAATTAATGCTACACTTAATTTTCTCATCTTATTTCACCCTTCTAATTTAATTTGTATTTTTATAATTATATGCGTTTTTATTATCTAAGTGATTATTATAGTTCATTTAACAAAAAAAATAAAGGAGTAGTTACTCCTTTATTTTTAATATTTATCTATTTCGCAAATACATGATTTCCTATTCTTTTATATGGATCTAGTTTTTTAATCCAGTTGCAAGTTGAAATTTCGGGATTCCAAAAATATATTGCTCCACTCGTAGGATCACTTCCATATAAAGCTTCTCTAGCTGCTTTATATGCACTATCTGTTGGATCCTTATAAATTTCCCCATTATCTACTACTGAAAATGCATTTCTTTGATAAATAACATCTTTTATATTATCTGGAAATCTAGGATCTAAAACTCTATTTATTACAACCGCCGCTACGGCAACTTGTCCTTCATATTCTTCTCCTCTAGCTTCACTAGATACTAATTTGGATAATAAATACAGTTCATCATTTGTAATACTTATAACTTCTTTTGGTTCTGATTTATCTTCTTTATTATTGCTAACGAACTTATTACTTTCAATTCTATAGCTATTTTGTGTATTACTATCAGCAAATACACTATTACTATTAAATGTTAAAATTAGCAGAGTATACATCGCTAAAAAGAATTTGGTGTGATACTTCATGTCGTAAAATCCACTCCTTTAAAATATATTATTTCTTATTAGACTTTAAATCCTCTAGTATTTCTAATATTTTAAATTTGATTTTTTTATTAGATGCCTTTTCAATATTTTCTCCTGATATCAACTTATATTCTTCATCTGTTAATACCTTTTTTAATTTTTCATCTGTCTCTTTATCTATAACACCATTATTTTCGTCAACAAAGCATAGAGGAGGAAACATTACACACCACCAATTTCTACCTTGTCCTTCACCTATAATGATTCTTAAAGCTTTATACTCTCCTGCTGGTAAAACTATATTTGAATATTGTTTTGCAGGAAAATTAGTATATTCAAGATTAACCTTCACTTCATAAGTATACCCATTTTCCTCAATAATATTTTTAGATATTTTTTCTAAGTTTTTTTTCTGAGATAAAATTATTTTTTCACTCTCTTTTATACTATTAGATTTTTTTAACATCGGTTGTAAATACTTAATAACTTCATCTCTTACTTTCAACTTTAATGCCTGATCTTCATCACTATCACTATTTGCTAAAACATGAAATCTTATTAATTTATCTTTATAATTGCTTGAAACTCTTTCAACTTTATTTACTTCCCCAAAAATATATATAGTACTCATTATAATCATAGTTATTAATAAAACACTTAACCCCAATATTCTTAACTTTATCCTTTTCATAATATATATCCCCCTAATATATTTTAATATCTTGATTATCTCCTAATATAGATTTTTTATTCTTAAAGTTTTAAAAAAACATAAAAAAATAGACTGTTTAATTTAAACAGTCTATTTTTTATATATTTTTATTATTCATAGCTCTCTCTATTATAAATTGTTCAGCTTTTTCTATATGCTCTATAGCATATTTTTTAGCATCTTCATTATTACCAGATATTATAGCTTTTAAAATTCTCTCATGTTCTTCTACTAAATTATATGATGTGTCAAAATCAGATATATATGTTGCTCTGAATCTATGAACTTGTTCCCAAAGTGAATTTATTATTTGACTTAACTTTTTATTTTTAGTCGCGTTGAATATACATTCATGAAACTCAACATCTTTTTTTAATAGTACATCAATTTCATCTTTTCTTTCGATGCTACGTTTAAAATCTTCTGCTATATCTTGTAATTTTTTAGCATCTTCTTCATGTATTCTCTCTGCCGCTAAATATGCAGCTAAACCTTCTAAGCTCGATCTTATCTCTAATACATCTATTATATCCTTTAATGACATATTAGCTACATATGCACCTTTCCTCGGTAACATAACTACAAGCCCTTCTAGTTCTAGTTTTCTAATAGCCTCTCTTATAGGAGTTCTACTTACACCTAATTGTTCAGCTAATTGAACCTCCATAAGTCTTTGTCCTGGTTTTAATTGCCCCTCTAAAATAGCTTCTCTTAAGTTTTCAAAAACTACATCTCTTAACGGTTTATAATTGTCTAAATTTAATTTTGTTAAGCTATCCATAAATTTCAACTCCTTTATTGCTGCTTTTAACTAGATAAACCTGATTGTACTTAGCCTGTAAGTCTTTTTTGGCTTTAATTGCACAATCTTTATTGTCAAATAGCCCAAAAACTGTAGGGCCACTTCCACTCATCATAGATCCTAATGCTTTATTTTTGATCATTATATCTTCTATTTGTCCTATTTCTGAATATTTTAAAGAAGTAACTTCTTCCAATACATTCACCATATTCTCAGAAATAAATTTGACATCTTCCTTTTGTAAAGCATCTATAAGTTCTTTATTTTTAGGTCTTCTTTTAACTTTGTCCATATTCAAAGATTGGTAAACTTCCTTTGTTGATACAAATATATTAGGTTTACATACCAAAATATTTAAATCTTCAGGTAAACCTTTTATATTAGTTAATTCTTCCCCTATACCTTCTGCTAATGCACTTCCTCCAGTTATACAAAACGGAACATCCGCTCCTAACTTCAACCCAATATCCTTTAATTCACTTTCACTTAACCCCAAGTTCCATAATTTATTTAAACCTACTAAAACTGCAGCCGCATTAGAGCTTCCTCCTGCCATTCCTGCTGCTACAGGTATATTTTTTTCTATAGAAATTTCTATTCCCTTTTCTATATTAAACTGGTCTCTTAATAAATTTACAGCTTTATACATAATATTATCTTCATTTAAAGGTATATCTAAACTATTACTTTTTATTAATATTGAGTTTTCTTCTATTTCAGTTATTTTCAACTTATCATATAGATCTATTGTTTGCATTATCATCTCTACAAGGTGATAACCATCTTCTCTTTTTCCAAGCACATCTATTGATAAGTTAACCTTAGCTCTGCTCTTTAAATCTATAGAGTTCATGCTTTCCTCCTTATTGTGCTATAACGACCATAAATATTTATAGTATACATTATACTACAAAAAATAAAATAATAGGGAACTATAATTCCCTATTATCTTATTTTGTACATAATTTTATACTTCTACTGGAGTTTTTTTCTCAATTATTAAACATTGCCCTACATCTAATTGATCATCTGTTTTTATTTCATTTATCTCAGCTATATCATCTATTGTTGTATTATATTTCTTAGCTATATTCCATAATTTATCGCCTTCTTTAGCAACATATATCGTTATACTAGGTCTTTGAGATAAGTCTATAGGTCCTTGATCTTCTCCCTTAACAATGAAGCTATCTTTTTTCTTATCTAAAACTTCGCAGTATCTTCTAACTTTAACAGTTACATCTATTTGATCTCTATTTAAATCAAACTCTACCCTATCTATATTTACATGATTAAACGCATTAGCACTGTCTTTTACATTTCCAACTTCAACATCATGAGTGAATGGTATTTCTTCTGTTAGTCTATATACTGGTCTTAAACCTTCTACAGGAGTATATAAAACATCAATTAAAACTACACCTTCTACTATACTCTTTCCACCTTCAAATGATGAGTTTTCAACTATTATATTTGAATCTACACTTACTATATCTTTTATTTGTATATCATCACTATTATTTTTTATAGTATCTCTTATATTGAAAAATTCACTTCCACTACTTACAACTTTATTAAGCTCAACATTTCTGCTTTCAAACTTAAGAGTTCTATCAGGTGAATATGCGTCTTGTAATACCTCTCTCGTAACATCTTCTGATACTTTAACTTTAGCTCTTGCTGTACAATCTACTTCTAAAGCACCTGTATTTGTTTCTTCATTTCTCTTGAATATATAGTTTAAGTCAACTATTTCTACCATAGCCTCTTCTTTCATACCTTCGCATGCACCTGGAACTTCTATAAATTGAGTGAAATCTAACCCAACTCTATCTAGTTCTACTAGTTCCCCTTCATAAGTATAAGCTACTGGATTCAATTCTAAAACTCCACCAACTATAACCTTATTGTCAGATACCCTAGTTTCTTTTAATTTCATTCTAGGCCCTATAGAAACTATATTATCTATATCTTCAGTACTTATGTTTATAGTATCTCTAACTACACTTTCAGATTTTTCTATTCCAACTATATCTTCGAACTGAACTTCTTTTCTATGTTTTTGAACATTTTCTATTTGAGAAACATCTTTTACTATATCTATAGTATTTTTTTCAAATAAACTACCTCTTATATTTAAAAGCGCTCCTACTCTTATCTTTCTTTCATTTATAACTGTACAATCTATATGTTCTACATCGTAGAAAAGCATATTTTCCATATCAGCTACTATATTATCTTTTTCTACTACTTCATTTATTTCTATTCTTCCCTCTACATTTGATACAGTGTTTTTATCTTCAGTTAGATAAATCACATTATAATTAAAATTCCCTCTAAATATTATTTTACCATCTAATATCTCTTGTTTCTTTAAAGCTATGTACCCCTCTGTTTTTATTATTTCATATACGTCGTCCTTTTTATCTGATACAACAGCTTCTGTTTCTATAAAAGTTTGAAACCTTCCAAAATCAATTCTGTTGTCAACTTGTAAAATATCTTTTATAAGATTCATATGTTACCCTCCTAAATTAAATATAACTATCACACTATATTTATATTTAGAAAGTAAAAAAAAAATTACACCTATTTTTAATAGGTATAATTTTTTAACTTACATTTAATTTATTTGGTTCTTTAATTACTTTCAATTTAACGTTATCAGTTAATAGGTCTGAATAGCTATATGATACTCTAGAATATCCATTATCCTCATCATCTAGCTTAACAACAAATATACTAGGATATACTTTTTCTAGTACGCCTTTTTTAGTAACTATTTGTTTTCTTCCTTTATTAGCTTTTAATAAAATCTTTCTTCCCAGGTGCTTCTCTAAAGTCTGTCTTATTTTATTCAAAGTTTGAACAGTGGCCATTACATCACCTTCTTTAACATTATATGTTTGTCATTGTAATATTACCACAATCAAACTTTTTTGTCAAACCCAAACTAAATATTTTATATATTTTTTGATAAAAAGTCAATACTGTTTTTTTTTCTAAATTTGGATTATAATCTATATATTTTTTTATACATAAAATCAATACCCATTATATATAGCCAACGGCATGGTTAATCTAAATTTACCTCTGGTTTCTATACCTCCGACACCTTTAATCCCTGTAACTGTATGGTTTAATATTTCATCTAAAGGAACAACTTTATCTATTCTAGAGCAAGCAATTTTTTCTACTACCAATAAAGGATCTAGCGCATGTATCATTACACGACTTGGAGAACTTGCAAAATTAGCTCCTGATTTTATTATTTCTTCATAATTAGATTGGCATGCTCCAGCAAATATAACTAAACTATCTAGTGATGGATCATATTTTCTAGCTTCTTTTACTGTTTTTATAAAATTAGCTGTATTTCTATAATTTTTAATATCTTTAAGATTTCCTTTACTATTAACTATAGCATCGTGTCCTGTTATAACTAATATGGACGGATTATGTTGTTCTAATAAATTTCTAACTTCTTTATATTGAAGGCTTTCAGGTATAGCTTTACCCACTGCCGGAATTCCCAATTTAGTATAAACATCTAAGCAAATTTTTAAATATTCAGGATCTCCGTCTATATGAAGTACTTTCCCTGGCATTCCATATGAATTTTGAACTTGATTTTGACCTTGACCTTGAGCTTGCTTACTATTATTATTTGAGGACTTTTGCATAGCTCTGTTTAGTCTTCTATTTCTCTCTCTAGTTTTTTTTATACTTTTATGCAAAATATTTTCAACATCTTTGTCTATTAATGTATCTTTCATATCGTAAAAGTTTACTTTCTCTAAGTCATCTATTCCTGAATCTGCGATTATTCTAAAAGCAACCCCTTTTAAAATAGCTATCTTTTGATTGTTTTCATCTATTTCAAACCCTATTATTCTAAATATAATATCTTTCTCATAAGACTTTCTTACAACGATGTCTCCTATCTTCATAATATAGTTGTCCTCCTATAAAATTTGTGTTCTTACTTTATAATATGACCGTCGACAAATATTGTTACTATGTACCTTTAATTTGTTTTATATTACTAAGTCTCATTTAAATAATTTACAATATATGATATTTATCATTGAAATCAACTTGTTTAAATGATATTATATTCTTAACAAATGCTTATTTATATAAGCAAATATTTAGATATGGTGATACTAATGACTGATAGAGAAAAAGAAATTTTAGATATTTTAAAGAATGATCCTATGGTTTCACAGCAAACATTAGCTGACATGCTCAATATAACAAGATCTTCTGTTGCTGTACACATAACAAATTTGATGAAAAAAGGCTATATAAAAGGAAAAGGTTATATCATAAGCGCAAGTAAGTTTGTAACAGTTATAGGCGGCGCTAACGTCGATATACAGGGTTCTCCTAGTAATACTCTTACAATGTTTGATTCAAACCCTGGAAAGATTGATATTTCTTTAGGAGGTGTTGCTCGAAATATTTGTGAAAATATTTCTAAACTCGGAGTAAATACAAAACTTATATCTGCTATAGGAAATGATATTTATGGAAGTCGTATACTAACAGAATGTAAAAAACTAAATATAGATGCATCAGATTGTTATATATCTGATTCATTCCCAACATCTATGTATTTATCAATTTTAAACAATGACCAAGATATGCAGCTAGCTATATCTCATATGGATATAATCAATAAAATCGATGTTGACTATATTATTTCAAAACACTCAGCTATAAAAGATTCATTAGCTATTGTATTGGATACAAACTTATCTTTCGACGTTATTGATTATATAAGTAAGACTTACACTGATATACCTATTTTTATAGATACAGTTTCTACTCAAAAAAGTATGAAGATAAAAGATATTATAGGAAGATTTAATACTATAAAACCTAATAAGCTAGAAGCTGAGATACTATCAGGAATAGAGATAAATAACGAAGAAGATTTATATGAATGTGCCAAATACTTCCTAGAAAAAGGTGTTGAAAATGTTTTTATAACATTAGGTAAAGATGGCGTATTCTGTGCTAATAAAGAAAACCACTTATTACTTTCAGGAGTTAAGGTTGACACAATTAGTGCTACAGGTGCTGGAGATGCATTTTTATCTGCACTTGTATATGGATACCTGCATAATTTCAATTTAAAAGACACAGCTGAATTCGCGACAGCTGCTTCTATACTTACATTAATGCATAAAAATACTATTAATCCAAGTATGTCTGTTGATAGTGTTGAAAAAATTTTAAAGGAGATGATCTAAAATGTTAGAAAAATACTTAAATGTACATCCAGAGGTTAAAAAAGCTTTAGCAGAAGGTCTTCCAGTTGTAGCATTAGAATCAACTATAATTTCTCATGGTATGCCTTATCCTAAAAATATAGAAATGGCTAAAACAGTTAGTAAAATAATTAGAGAAAATGGGGCTATTCCAGCTACTATAGCTATAATAGATGGAGTTTTAAAAGTAGGTCTTACTACCGAAGAAATTGAATTCTTAGGAACTAGCAAAGATGTTGTTAAAGCTAGTAGAAGAGATTTACCTTTTATTATATCTAAGAAGTTAAATGGAGCTACTACAGTTGCTACTACAATGATATTAGCTAACTTAGCTGGAGTTAAAGTATTTGCTACAGGAGGTATAGGTGGTGTACATAGGGGAGCTCAAGAAACATTTGATATATCTGCTGATTTACAAGAACTAGCAAATACAAATGTTGCAGTAATTTGTGCAGGTGCTAAATCTATACTGGATATAGGCCTTACTTTAGAATATTTAGAAACTAACGGTGTTCCAGTTGTAGGTTTCGAAACTGAAGAATTCCCTGCATTCTACACTAGAAAAAGTGGATTTGGAGTTGATTATAAGGTTGAATCTTCTTTAGAAGTAGCTTCAGCATTAAAAGCTAAATGGGATTTAAATTTAAAAGGTGGTATGGTAATAGGTAATCCAATACCTAAAGAATTTGAAATGGATTATGATACTATAAACAACGCTATTGAATCAGCTTTAAAAGAAGCTGAGGAAAAAAATATAGCTGGTAAGAAGGTAACACCATTCTTATTAGATAGAGTAAAGACTATCACAGATGGAAAGAGTTTAGATGCCAATATAGAACTAGTTTATAATAACGCTAAGGTTGCAGCTCAAATAGCTAAAGACTTATCAGAGTTAAAATAAAAAAAAGGAGCGCTAGCTCCTTTTTTTATTCTTCTTTTAAATTAGGAATTACTTTTTTTACTTCTTCCACTTGATGCCACGTCTTATCGATGTCGTTATCCTTAACGTAATCCTTTAAAGAATTTAATGATGTAAATTCTTTTATAGATAGATTATCATCTTCATCAATGAATTTTAGTAAAAACATTTTATCTCCTTATTTTCCACAACATTTTTTGAATTTTTTACCGCTTCCGCATGGACAAGGCTCATTTCTTCCTATCTTGTCATCTTTAACTACTGTTTTTGTAGCTTTAAAAGCTTTTTGTAATTCTTTTTTCTTATCTTCTGATAATATTCCATTCCATCCTTCTAAGTTATATAACCAGTGAGCTTCTACTGCTACCATATTGTAGTATAACTTTTCCCAGTCTATTTCTAATTTTATTTCTGTATCAGCTTCTATAGTTTCTAATTTTTCTTCTGAAAATTCTTCTTTTAAACTTTCACTTATTCCGTCTATGAATCCCATCATGTATTCAACAGATGTATTGTGAGCATCTGCTAAATCGCTAACTTTTCCTTCTATAACATCTTTTTTATTGTTTAATATTTCATTGTATATTTCTGTTTCTTTCTTTAAGTACTCTTCCCAGAACTTTATTTCTTCTTCTTGGCTATTGTGGTTTTCACTTAATGATCTCCATGTAGTATATAAACTCATTTTAATTTCCTCCTAGTTCATGAATAACTCATGCTTAATTATAAATATCTAACTCTTATATTATATCATAATTGAATAATTCTTTTAATACTTTTATAGCATAGTCCTGTTCTATAAAAAACGGGCTACTTGCAATAGTTATAACCTTAGCTCTATCTATATATTCTTTTATCTTATTTACTCTTAAATCATAGGATATATATTCCATATCTTTAGAAAATATATCTAAATCTATATCTAATACTATTTCACCATCAACATCTAAGTCAAATCCATAAGTGCTATCTATTATTACAGCTTCTGAAAATATATCGTGATGTAATGCAGGTTTTATAAAGTTCCCTACATTTAAAACATAGTTTGTGTACCTAAATACGTCATCCATATTATTTACATCAACGTTATAATCTTCGGGCTCTCTCATGTCTTTATGTTGGTCTATGTGAACTAATTTGCATCCTTTATTAAACATTCCTTTTTTTAAACTTTTAATCCAAAAGTAAAAGGAGTGATTATGGTTATCAAAAATATAGATATCTTTATCTTCATAGTTAAACTTAACCATATTTTCTAATCCTATAGCATTTATTTCTTTATCAAAATCAATTTCACTAAATACTATTTTTTCTCCAACCTTTACAGAATCCAAATTTCCTTCTATCAACTTAGGAACAAATATTTTTTTATTTTTTCTTTCATCATAAGAAAATATATTATTTCCAACAGGTTCCTCTATATAAAATCCATTGTACTTTTCCATATTTAAACCTCAAATAAATTCCAAGGATATTCATTAGGCGGTTCGCAGATAAATTCCATTTTTTCCTTAGTAGTTGGATGATCTATTTCAATTTTATAAGACCATAATGCTATTTGATCTCCAACTTTATTTATATTTTGACCATATCTTTGATCTCCAAATAGAGGGTGTCTTCTGCTTGAAAATTGAACTCTTATTTGATGAGATCTTCCAGTTTTTAAATCAACTTCAACTAAGCTAAATTTATCTTTTTTACCTAACGTAGTATAACTTAATTCTGCATTTTTAGCCTCTTTATGATCTTTATTAACTACACTGACCATATTAGTCTTTTTATTTTTATAAAGAAAATCTTTTAAAGTATCTGCATCTTTTTTCATACTACCGTTTAATACAGCCCTATAGGTCTTTTTAAATGTTTTATTTCTGACTTGTTCCGATAGTCTAGATGCAGCTTTAGATGTCTTTGCAAACACCATCGCTCCACCTACAGGTCTATCTAGCCTATGTACAAGTCCTATAAACACATTTCCAGGTTTATTGTATTTAACTTTTACATATTGCTTCAAAAGATTAACCATATCTTTATCATTAGTATCATCACCTTGCGATAATATATTTACAGGCTTTTCTACAACTAATAAATGATTATCTTCATATAATACTTTTACCATTATTTAGACTCCCATCTTCCAAATATACCACAAGGAAGAACTTTCCCATCTTTTGATGTAGGTAATCCTATTTCTCCTCCATATATATTTCCACCTTTAGCATGCTTAGCAACTGTTGCATCTAATATATGCTCAAGTATAATTGGGGATAATCCTGTTGTGTATGAGTTTATTAAGAAGAATAAAGGCTTATCTGATAAAACTTTTGTGCATAGTTCAACTAATCCATATAATTTTTCTTCTATTTGCCATACTTCACCTTTAGGACCTCTTCCATATGAAGGTGGATCCATTATTATAGCATCATATTTATTTCCTCTTCTAATTTCTCTTTCTACAAACTTAACAACATCATCTACTATAAATCTTACTTTTCTATCTCCTAATCCAGAAGTTTGTAAATTTTCCTTTGCCCAAGTTACCATACCTTTAGATGCATCTACATGACATACTTCCGCTCCAGCAGCTGCACAAGCAACAGTTGCTCCACCTGTATATGCAAATAAGTTTAAAACTTTTATAGGTCTACCAGCATTTTTTATCATATCCATTGACCAATCCCAGTTAGCAGCTTGCTCTGGGAATAATCCTGTATGCTTAAACCCAGTTGGACTTATATTGAATTTAAGGTTTTTATAACTTATTGTCCACTTTTCTGGATATTTCTTTTTATGTTCCCATTGACCTCCACCTCTACTACTTCTGTGGTAATGTCCATGTGGATTTTTCCATAATCCTTTTTCTTCAGCAATTGGCCACATAACTTGAGGATCCGGTCTTCTTAAAACAATATTTCCCCAACGCTCTAATTTTTCTCCGTTACCCATATCTATAAGTTCATAATCTTTCCATTTATCAGCTAATAATAACATTGATTTCCTCCTAAAAAATTAATCTCAATTTATGTATTATATCATATTATTACTTGATATTTTGAGTATTTTAAAGAGTTTATATACTTATTCTTAAAATTTGGTAATACTATTGTATAATAGTATTGTATTAAAATTTTAAATGTTTACTTAGGAGGGGTTTTTTATGGCAAGTCAAAAAATATTAGATGCATTAAACAATCAGCTTCAAATGGAGTTCTTCTCTGAATATTTTTATATGTCTATGGAGGCATACTTCATGGATAACAATTTAGATGGTTTTGCAAATTTCTTTAATGTACAGGCTAAAGAAGAAAGAGACCATGCTTATAAGTTATTTAATTACATAAGTAGAGCTGGTGGAAAAATAGTTTTACAAGCTATTGAACAACCTAAGAGTGACTTTGAAAGTCCTTTAGAAGTTTTTGAATTAGCTTTAAACCACGAAAAACTTATAACTAATTCAATTCATGAGTTAACTGATTTAGCAATATCTGAAAAAGATCATACAACATCTTCTTTCTTAAGATGGTTTATAGATGAGCAATCTGAAGAAGAGGAAAGCATGGAAAAAATAGTTAGAAAGTTAAGATTACTAAAAAATGATCCTGCTGGTCTTTTAATGATTGACCAAGAGTTAGCTCAAAGAACTTACGTACCAATAGCTCCAAATGCTTAAAATAAAAAAAGCTGTTTAATAAATTTATTAAACAGCTTTTTTATTATTAATTTAGTTAGTTAACATTTAAAGTTTCTCTTCTAGAATTGTACCTCTTATATATTATTAAGTCCCTTCTATTTCGCATATCTAATTTAGAAAGAATATTAGTTACATGTTTTTTTATAGTATGTTCACTTACGTATAATTCCTTTGCAATCTCTTTGTTTGTTAATCCAATAGATACTTTATCTAAAACTTGATTTTCTCTATCAGTTAACATATTGCTATCTTCAACATTATTGACTGTTCTATCATTTATCATTTCTTCTAATAAATCTACATCATAATATTTTTTACCCTTGATAACAGTATTTAATATATGAGTTAATTCATCTTTTTCTGGTATATCTACTATATAACTATTAATTCCATTTTTAAAACATTCTATAAAAATTTCTTTATTTTTATCCTTATTAAAAACCATTATTTTTGAATTGCCGAAAACCTCTTTTATATCACTTATAGAATCTTTGCTTTGTTCTATGTCCACAAATACAAAATTCATATTTATTAAGTCATGATGTTGAACCTCATTTAAATCTTTTGCACACCTGACTTTATAATCTTTAAATCTGTTACTAAAAAATAGAGCTAATGCTTCTCTAATTATAAAAGATTTTGATATTATTAACACTTCCATATATCACCCCTATATAAATTTTATAAAGATACAAAATTGGAAGCCGGTTGCACTACTAACTCCATATATTCCAAGTGCCCAGATACAGAATATACTTCTACGTTTCTTTCATAATGTAATAAAATTGTTACACCTTTAGACTATATAATATCATATACTTTAGTGTAAATTAATAGATTTCGCCCTACATTTTTTCTGAAAATTCTATATATTTTTACATCATAATTCTTTTTTCTTCAAAATAAAACAAATTGAGACATTTCAATTATTTTAATTAATATAAATCATTATTTAAAATAATTTCTTTTCTACTTTTGTAATTCAATTTACTCATAACGTGGCTTAAATGTTTTTTTACCGTGAATTCTGTTATATTTAATTTTTTAGATATCTCTCTATTAGATAACCCCTTGCTAGCCTCTATCATTACCTCTTTTTCTCTATCAGTAATAATGTATTTAAAATCTTTACTTTTCATTTTTCCTATAAGTTTATATACTACTTGAGAGTCATAAAACTTACTTCCATTTAATAATTTACTTATTATGTACTTAAATTCATATTCATCTTCAAAGTCAACTACATAACCATCTACATTATTATTCATACATAATTTAAGAACACTCTCGCTTTTTAACTGATCTAAAACCATTAAGTATCTACTATAATCTTTTAATTTAAATATATTTTTTATGTTATTAAGTTTCTCATTATAAATATGACATATAGATAAATCATATTTTTTATGTTCATTTATTTTTTTATAACCATCGATATAAAATATATCTATATTTATATCTCCATATATTTTTATTATTAAGTTCTTTATTATCTCTCTTATAATTGCAGAATTTGATAAAATTAGTATATTCATATTTGCCCCCCTAGAACTTGTAATATACTTTTTATTATTATTAATAGTTAAGTATATTACACTTTTTGCATACTACTTTATATACTCTCCTTTAACTATTAGCCTATGACTTCCTATATATTTAGGCGTACATGTTACTAGAGTTATTTCTTTTTTATTTTTATCAGTTGAATCCACTACATCTACTTTATCTGGTGTAACAACTTCTATATTATTCACTTTATACTTAAATTTTTCGTTTCCAGATAAAACATTTATCTCATCTCCTACTTGTAGTTCATCTAAGTTTGAAAAAAACTTATTACTTGTATATGCCCTATGACCCGCAACTGAAAAATTTCCATATTCTCCTGGCATAGATGTATTTTCAAAATGCCCTACTGCATCTTTTAATATCTCGTTATCTATACCTCTTTTTATTGCTACTTCTAAATCTATTTTAGGTATATTTAAAACTCCTATTACATCTCCTAAATTATATTCATCATTTTTAATATCACTAGTGATTATAGTTTCTTTATAATCTTCTACCATCTTATTATTTATTTTAGATGTTGTGTAATTTAAATATAAAACTCCACATATTACACATGCCCCAAAAGCTATGAGTAACTTTCCAAAAATACGCTTCATATTATCACATCCTCTTTTTAATCTTTATAATAAAAGAATATAAATACTGCTAAAAGAATCATTTCAATAGCTATTGCTTTTGGATTAGATAGTAAGTTCATTACATATCCTACTTTAGGAATACTAAATTTAACTTCTCCTATTATATTTTCTTTTTTTAAAATATCCGCATCATTTACATTATTATTATCACCTTTTGTTATGTATCCTTGATCTGTTTCTTCTATTATTCTGTGAGTTATTATTACTCCTTCATTATCTTTGTACGTTACGATATCATTTACTTTTATATCAGCTTTGTCCTTGTGTTGAGTTATAACCATATCTCCTGGATAAAATTTAGGTTCCATGCTTCCAGATAATACTGTGTAACTTCTAAATCCAATTAATTTAAACATTTTATCTGATTTAGTTGTAATTAAGTTTAATGCTAATACTGTAATTAAAAATACAACTACTATATTTATTATTTTAGATTTATCGAATTTCTTAACTTCTAATTTTGATTCTCCCATTCTCATTCTCCTTATATAGTAAAAGTGGTACCTCTTAGAGATACCACTCTTTGAATTATTCTTGTATTTCTATTTCTTCTTTTGATGGTTCTATTATATCTGTTTTACTTGGTACCACTACTTCTTCCTTTGGTGGTTTTATTTCTTCTGGTACCTGAGGTTTATCTACATCTTCTTCAGGTTTTTGTTCAACACCCGGAAGTTCTATATCTTGTGTTGGTTGATTTTCATCTCCAGTAGGTGGTATTACATCTGAAGATTCTGGTTCAGCTTCTCCTTCTTCCAGTATGTTCATGATAGTTCTGTGCCCATTAGTCACTATATCAACATGACACATTTCACCTCCATCAGTTGGATGATCTGTTCTATCACAATTATTACCTGCATTTGTTATTGTTACATTACATTCTAGATCATAACTTTCTTCATTTGTACCACTTATCACCTTAACTGTTATTGTTATATTTACAACTCCTTGAAATTCAATTGAGCCGTTCTGGTTTTTTGGTTGTATTAAAATATAATCTTCATCTCTATATTTATAATGTTTTGCATCATACTCTCGTGAATTATTTCCACTAGATACTTTTGCCGATAATTCAAATTTATTATCTGTTCCTTTAATTTCAACTGGAACATATGAGTTTGTAAATGTATTCCCATGTTTGCCTGTAAAGTGTGCATTTTTACCTGTAGATATAGTTATTATTTCTCTTTGAGCTAAACTTATAGTATTTTTCTGGATAGCTACATCACGGAATCCATTCTTAACCAAAGTATTATCTTTATTTACCTGTGCAGATTCTATAGCTAAATTTAAATTTAGTGGTTTTCCAGCTAAGCTATTTTGTACTTCTTTATCAATCCCAGCAGATACAATTATATTTATACTCCCAGTTATACTACTTCCTGGAGATAATACAAACAATTTTGTATCATTGTACATAACTCCATCTTTAACATTAATATCGCCAAAATCAAACGGTTCTGGTTCTAAATATGATTTTATTTGATCAGATATATCTAGTTTCAGACTTATATTTTGTTTTAAGGTTCCTTTGTTAGTTATAGTAACAGGTATTTCTATTTTTTGTCCTGGTTGCACATCTGTAAAATCTAAACCTTTACTAACTTCTACATCAATATCTCCAGTGCTTATTGATAAATCACTAGCCATATCTTCAACATCAGTAAACAGAGCATAAGTTCCCATAATTTGAGTACTTCCTATAGCTAAAGCAAGAGCTAAACTAACCATAGTAGTTTTTATTGTTTTTTTTCTTATTTTTTCTTTTAAACTTTTTAATCTACTCATGGTGTTTACCTCCTTTTTCTTTTGATGATTTTTTGTTTAATATAAATCCTGTTCCTATTGCTACACTCCCGAGAACTACTAAACTAGCTCCATTTATAATTCCACCTGTTTGTGGTAATTTACCTGATTGACTTCCATCAACATCAGTTCCTGGTTTATCCGGATCTTTTGGATTATTTATATCTGGATTAATAGGTGGAGTTGTATTTTCATCCATTTTATATGAAACACCTATGTTAAATACATTATCAAGCGCTTGTGCATCATTATTCATTTCTAAATTCATATCTATTGTCATATTTAATAGTTCTTTACTATTTGATTTGATATATATATCTTTTGATAAATTTATTCCATCTTTAGATAAAAGATTTTCAAACTTATCTTTGAATAATACATTATTGTTATGCTTTAATGTAACTGTACTATATTTAGCAAATTCTTTAAACTTACTACTATTAATATCTAACTCCTCGCCTGTTTTCCAGTATTCAGATGATTTTAAACTCATATACAGTCTGTCTATGCTTATATCATTTTCTTTATTATTGTTTATATAAAAATCTTTTGATTCTAATCTTCCTGGATACCAAGTACCTTGTTCTTCTATAAATATTTGATCTATAGTTATACTACTATCTGCATAAGAGTTTTTAGAACCCATTAATATAATCGATGTTATAATTAATATTCTAATAATCTTTTTTCCTATATTCATTCTAATCACCTACTTCTAATTAAAGCACTCTCATAGAGAGTGCCTTAACTAATCTAATAATCAAATATTATTTTATACCTTTAGGATTTTGTTGTACTGCATTTACTATATAAGCATCTTCTAAGTCTATAAATGTTTTTTCTTGATCATCTGTATTTAGAGAATTTTCTTGATTATGTAATCCTCCTCCCGTAACATCTATTGTTAAATCTACTATCGCAAATTCTTCAGAAGCAAATGTTTTTTCGCTATCTATAACATTTCCCTTTGAATCCTTAAATTCTGCTTTAAGGTTTATACCATCTGGCAAGCTTTCTGTAACTTTAGTATTTTGATTTAAAGACACTATAGTACTCAAAGTACCCTTATTTGTAATTTTTATTTGTTTACTAATAACATCTCCTGTTTTTAAGTTATCAAATATTTTTGGCTGCCCTTTTTCATTTCCAGTTCCAACATTAGCTTCTTCTCCATTACGAACTATACTCCATTCTTTTACAACCTCAGCATCAATATCTACATCTCCTGTACTTATGCTTAATTCCCCAACTGTGTCTATCTTATCTGTAAATAAAGCTTTTGTTCCTAAAAAAGTTCCTCCAACTAATAATGTAGCTGCTAAAGCATATGCTACTGTTTTATTTTTTTTCATCCGAAAATTTCCCCCTATAAAGAATTTTAATTATTACATAATTTATTTTATATTCAATCGCAAGTAAAATATATTGACCTCTATTCCCATTTTTGACTCTACTTTTCTACATATATACTTATCTTTTTTTCTACCTCTCTCTTTTCTCCATTGGTATACTACACCTTATACTACTTAAGTTTAATTTGTATAAATTCCTATTATTAAACAATAAAAAAAGCTGTTTAATAAATTTATTAAACAGCTTTTTTTATTATTTATTTATGTAGTAAGTTTCGTTACCTGTAAACACTTTATTCACATCTTGTTGTTGTATTACTTTTCCATTTGCTATTAATTTGAAGTTATTTAACTCCCAATCATCACTTATAGATGTTAATTTTTCTTTTCTTATCCAATAGTTAGATATATTATTTATATCTACTTCTTCTCCATCTTTTGTTTTTAATATATAATTGTCTACTTGATTTCTTTCAAAGTCATTTCCTGCATTGTCTAATTTCCATTCAAATTTCTTACCTTCATTTGTTTCAAATCCGAAATATACATTATCATCAGTTCCTGCGTATTTATTATCTGCAGTCTTTAATACTATATTAAATTCATTAGTTAATGAATCATTATCTCCTGTATTTACATTAGATACTTCATTCATGAATCTATATAAAAATCCAGCAGTACATACTTGAGAATTTTTTATAGCTTCTCTTCCAGAATAATCCCAATCATCCCAACTATGACTCATAGTTGAATGACTATAATATAAATCTTTAGCTATCTTAGCATATTTGATAGAGTTTTGTGTCATCCATTTATTGAAACTTGGATTTTCCATAGCTTCTTTATATACCCCTGATTTAGTATCATTTCCTGAAGTATTTAAAGCATAGTTATCTTTTCTTTCTTCTACAAAAGTTTCATATTTAACATGTCCAGGACTATCTACCGCAGTTACATTTGAAGCATGATATGGAGTGTTTAAATCCCCTAAATAATGTAATCCTTGTCCTAAAAGGAATGTAGCTTCTTTGAAGTTCCCCTTTTCCCATTCATTTTTAGCCAATGTAGTAAACTTTCTTACTTGAGTTTCTGCAGTATCATATATAGGATATGATGCATACCAACTGTTATCTATAGTAAAATTGTTTCCAGTATCAGGATCATAGAAATGATCTTGATATAAGTCATATGCATTAGGATCGTAATCTGGATATGTAGACCCTAACTTTAAATCCCCTATATATTCATTTAATATTTTAATATTGTCCTTAACTTGCTGAGATTCATTTCCACTTAAATCATTATTTAGCATAGTTAACCCATGCTCTGCTATTAATGAATGTGTTCCTGTTCCATCTTTTTTACCATCCCATGCATAAGAAGTCCCCCCCATAAGAGTACATAACCCTAATATGCACAGTATATTCGATACTTTTTTTAAAGCTTTCATGTATTGACCTCCCTAATATCCTCTTGTATTACATTTCTTTCATGTCAAATATTATCATTTTTTATTTTTTTAACAATGTTTTTGGACTAAAATATCGATATAAGGGAGTAAAATTAGAATTTTAAAAAAATATGGAGTTGTTTTAATTATCTAAAAACAACTCCATAATCTTTTAATCTGCTATATTGTAAACTGCTAATCCATCTCTATTTATTTCTTTTTTCTTAACTTCTACTAAAGCTTTTAATGTATCTAACGAAGTCATTACTTCTGTTGAAAATTCCGTAGCTGTTCTTCTTATCTTGAACCCATCTCTAGTTGAGTCATTTCCTTTAGTAGGCGTATTTATTACTATATCTACTTGCTTGTTTCTTATAACGTCTAATATGTTAGGTCTAGCTTCTTCCACTCTATTTACTATTGTAGCTTCTATTCCATTTTCTCTTAAAGATTCAGCCGTTCCTTCTGTTGCTACAAATGTATATCCTAACTCATTCATGTCTTTAGCTATTTCTATAAACTCATCTTTATCATAATTATTTATAGTTGCTAAAACAACACCTCTTTTATTAGACATCTTTTTACCAGCACCTAAGAATCCTTTGTATAAAGCTTCTTCTAAAGTTTCTCCTACTCCTAAAACTTCTCCTGTAGATTTCATTTCAGGCCCTAAGCTTACATCTACCTTGGCAAGCTTTGACATTGAAAATACTGGAACTTTTACAGATATTAACTTAGGCTCTTTATAAACTCCTGTTCCATATCCTAAATCTTTTAACTTAGACCCTAACATACATTTAGTAGCTAAATCCACTATAGGCACCTTACTAACCTTACTTATATATGGAACTGTTCTACTAGCTCTTGGGTTAACTTCTATTATATACAGTTCTCCATGGAACTCTATAAACTGGATATTAACCATTCCTAATACATTTAACTCTAAAGCAATTTTTTTCGTATAATCTAATATTTTTGCTTTTATTTCGTCACTTATGTTTTGGCTTGGATACATTGTTATACTATCCCCAGAGTGAACTCCAGCTCTCTCTAAATGTTCCATTATACCTGGTATTAATATTTCTTCTCCATCACATATAGCATCTACTTCTATTTCTCTACCAGTTAAGTATTTATCTATAAGTACAGGATTTTTAGTATCTCTTAAAAATGCATCTTTTAAATATTGAGCTAACTTGTTTTCATCATAAGTTATTTCCATTCCTTGACCACCTAGAACATATGAAGGTCTAACAAGTACTGGGTACCCTAAATTTTTAGCTTCTTCGATACCTTCGTTCACTGACCATATAGCTTTACCTTTTGGTCTATTTATATCTAGTTTTTCTAATAACTCATCAAACTTCTCTCTATCTTCAGCTGCATCTATATCTTTGCAACTAGTTCCTAATATCTTTATTTTCTTTTCATCTAGGAATTTAGCTAATTTTATAGCTGTCTGTCCTCCAAATTGAAGTATAACTCCATCTGGATTTTCTTTTTCTATTATATTTAAAACTTCTTCTTCTGTTAGTGGTTCAAAGTATAATTTATCAGAAGTATCGAAGTCTGTACTTACTGTTTCTGGATTGTTATTTACTATTATAGTTTCTATTCCTTGTGCTCTTAAAGATTTTACACAATGAACTGAGCAATAATCAAATTCTATACCTTGACCTATTCTTATCGGTCCAGACCCTAAAACTATTACTTTTTTCTTATCACTTACTACTACCTCATCGTATTGTTCGTAAGTTGAGTAGTAATATGGAGATAAAGCATCGAATTCTCCTCCACAAGTATCAACCATTTTATATGATGGGTTTATATTGTATAAGCTTCTTAACTCATAAACTTTAGCTGGACTTATTTTCATTAAATCAGCTATTCCTTTATCTGAGAATCCTTTTTTCTTTAACTCTAGTAAATATTCTTTATTTAAATCTTCAATATGCATTCCTCTTAACTTTTCTTCTTGTTCTACTATCCACTTAAATTTATTTATAAACCACTTATCAACCCCGGTGATTTGTTCTATCATTTCTATCTTATAGCCTCTTCTTATCATTTCAGCTAAATCGAATAGTCTTTCATCATCAGGAACTACTACCCTTGCTTTTAGTTCTTCTATACTTCTATCTTCAGATGCCTTATGAACTAATGAGTATTTTCCTATTTCAAGAGATCTTATTCCTTTAAGTATAGCTGCTTCAAAATTACTTCCTATACTCATTATTTCTCCTGTAGCCATCATCTTTGTTCCTAACTTTCTGTTAGCTTGTTTAAATTTATCGAATGGCCATTTAGGTATTTTTACAACTACATAATCTAATGTAGGTTCAAAACATGCATAAGTCTTTTTAGTAACAGCATTTTGTATTTCATCTAATGTATATCCTAATGCAATTTTAGCTGCAACCTTAGCTATTGGATATCCTGTAGCTTTTGATGCAAGTGCAGAGGATCTACTTACTCTTGGGTTTATTTCTATTATTGCATATTCTAAACTGTGAGGATTTAAAGCTATTTGAACATTACATCCACCTTGAACTTCTATAGCATTTATTATATCTATTGATGCTTTTCTAAGCATTTGATATTCTTTATCACTTAAAGTTTGGCTCGGTGCTACTACTATACTGTCTCCTGTATGAACTCCAACTGGATCTATATTTTCCATATTACATACTGTTATACAGTTACCATTAGAGTCTCTCATTACTTCATACTCTATTTCTTTCCAACCTTTTATACTTTTTTCAAGTAGTACTTGGCTTACTGGACTTAACTGTAATCCTTGAGAAAGTATTTCTGTTAGCTCTTCCTCATTATCAGCTATACCTCCTCCAGTTCCTCCTAGAGTATATGCAGGTCTTACTACTACCGGATATCCTATTTTCTCTGCAAATGCTAATCCATCATCTAAGTTAGTTACTATATCACTAATAACTACTGGTTGGTTTATTTCTTTCATTACTTCTCTAAATAAATCTCTATCTTCACCTTTTTTTATAGAATCTATAGAAGTTCCTAAAACTCTTACATTATATTTATCAAGTATTCCTGCATCATGAAGTTCAACAGCTAAGTTAAGTCCTGTTTGACCTCCCATTCCTGCTAATATACTATCTGGTCTTTCTTTTTCTATTATTTTTTCTATAAATTCTATTGTTAATGGTTCTATATATATCTTATCTGCTACTTCTCCATCAGTCATTATTGTAGCTGGGTTACTATTTATTAAAACAACTTCTATTCCCTCTTCTTTTAACGCTTGGCAAGCTTGTGTTCCTGAATAGTCAAACTCAGCTGCTTGTCCTATTATTATCGGTCCTGAACCTAATACTAATGTCTTTTTTATATTATCTATTTTAGGCATAATTTATTTCTCCTTATCTAAGTTAATTTAAACAATCGCTTATATTAGTGCTAAAAACTTATCAAATATATAATCATTGTCTTTTGGCCCTGGACAAGCCTCTGGGTGGTACTGAACACTATATATTGGTAGTTCTTTGTGTCTCATACCTTCAACAGTATTATCATTTAAATTTATATGTGTTACTTCCATGTTTTCTGGCATTCTAGATACATAATATCCATGATTTTGAGATGTTATATATACTTTCTGGTCTTCTAAATCTTTAACTGGATGATTTCCACCTCTATGTCCAAACTTAAGTTTTCCTGTTTGACCTCCAAGTGTTAAAGCTAGTAATTGATGTCCTAAGCATATACCTGCTATAGGTTTTTTACCTATTAATTCTTTTATATTTTTTATAACATCTTCTAAATCTTCTGGATCTCCAGGTCCATTAGATAAGAATATTAAATCGGGATTTTCCTTAAGTATTTCATCAGCACTTGTTGTTGCTGGGAATACAACTAAATCGCATCCTCTTGCTTTAAATGATCTTAATATATTTTGTTTAACCCCAAAGTCCATAACTGCTACTTTAGGTCCATTTCCTTTTATATATTCTTTCTCTTTTCTAGTAACTGTTTTAACAGCTTCTGTATTTGAGAATTTTCCTATTTTAGAAACAACATCTTCTAATGTAAAGTTTTCTAAAGTTATTATTCCTCTCATAGTTCCATTATTTCTTAAAATCTTAGTTAATGCTCTTGTATCTATTCCTTCAAGTCCTATAATTTTATTTTGTTTCAAATAAGTGTCTATATCCATTTCACATCTAAAGTTATTTGGATTATCTGATTTCTCTCTTACTATGAACCCCTTCACATGAACTCCTGATGACTCTACATCCTCTAGATTTATTCCATAGTTTCCTATTAGCGGGTAAGTCATTGTTACTATTTGACCATAGTATGATGGGTCTGTTAAAACTTCTCCATATCCTGTCATTGAAGTGTTAAAAACTACCTCTCCTACACTATCCTTTAAATATCCAAAAGCTTTACCTTCAAATATAGTTCCATCTTCTAATATTAATCTAGCTTTCATAACTTACCTCCCTTTAAGCATTTTCTATTTCATTTATTATTTTTTCAGCAGCTTCACTTGGATTTTCTGCCTTAGTTATAGGTCTTCCAACAACTAAATAGTGAGCTCCTTTATTTATAGCATCTTCTGGTGTAACAACTCTTTTTTGATCTCCAGCATCAGCTGTCTTAGGTCTTATTCCTGGACATACTGTAACAAACTCACTTCCACAAGCCTCTACTATTCTATCAACCTCTTGAGCAGAACAAACTATTCCATCTATACCAGCTTCTTTAGCTAGCTTAGCTCTTTTTATTGCTAACTCTTGAGTTGTCATATTACATCCTATGTCTTGTAAATCTTTATCGCTTAAAGAAGTTAATACTGTAACTCCTACTATTATTGGTTTTTCTATTCCTAACTTTTCAGCTTCTTCTTTTGCAGCTAATGCACACTGTCTCATTCCTTCAATGTCTGAAACATGGATTGTCATTAACCATACGTTATCTCTTACAGCTGCTCTTACTGCACTTTGCATTGTGTTTGGAATATCATGAAACTTTAAATCTAAAAATATTTTTTTCCCTTTTTCTTTTAAATAATCTACAGTTTTCCCTCTTGTTGCTACATATTGTTCTAACCCAACCTTAAATATATCAACACTATCCTCTAGCTTATCTATTAATTCCTTAGCTTTATCAAAGTCGTTAGTATCTATAGCTACAATCAGCTTATCTTTTCCATTTATCATTTTACTCTCTCCTTTTTATATAAAGCCCCTAATATCAGAAAAATCCTTACACCTATAGAGGTGTAAGGATTCAATATTTCATAACAATTTTTTGTTATGACGATATCTTTCCCAGCCTCTCTGGACTAGTTTAAAAGACTTTATTATTTGATTTTTATATTAAAAAAACCTCTAACTAATCCAGTTAGAGGTTATATGTACGCAAATTAAACATATCTTCATATATAACCTTACTAGCCTCTCTGGACTACTTTCAAGGAAGTTTTATTTTCATTTTTTATCAAACTCGCTTAATATCCTCTCGGGATAATTTAAAGCTTTCTCTTTTTTATAATTATTACATTTATTTATAGTCATGTCAACTATTTTTAAACCTTTACATAATAAACTAAACTAAGATACTATCTATAGTTTTTTTCAACAGTAATAAAGATACGTAGCATTTATTACCACCTTCCATAGTGATAATTCTCTGTTTTTTATCTATACTTTTAACTTTTAATTTGTTTATTATATAAGATTTATGACATCTGATAAATCTATTATCTAACTGGGATTCTAGCTCTTTTAAAGTGCCACTAAACTCTATATAACTATTCTCTGTTCTAAGAGCTATAAATCTTTTTTTACATGTTTCAAAATATAAAATATCATCATATTTAACTTTTTCTATTTTATCTACTTTATCAATAAAAAAACAATCTTCTTCTAATTCATTCTTTATCTTTTCATTTGCAACTAATATACATTCCTTGACTCTTTTACTTACTTCTTCAAAATTTTCTTTAACTATATAATCTATAGCCCCTATATGATATTTAAAAGTAAGATGACTCATATCTTTATGTGATGTAATTATAACTATAATCGCTTTTGTATCTATTTCATTTATTTGTTTAGCTAGTTGAATTCCATTCACATCTCCACCAATATTAATATCTAAGAAATAGATTCCTCTATCCTTAAACTCTGATATATGACTTAAAATTTCTTGTGACGAATCAGTAGATAATGTTATTTCTCCACCTATATCTTCAATTTCTAAAATAGATAATATAGACTCTTCTAGCTTACGCCTTTGCTCTTTATCATCCTCACATATAAATATCCTCATCCTAACTCCTCCTTATTTATATATATCTAACTGTTGAATAAACTCATCTTCAATTTTTATATTAAAAAATGCATTCTCATAATTTTTTAATATATCTTTTAGATTGCTTAAACCCATTCCTCTTTCTTCTCCCTTTGATGAAAATCCTTTTTCAAATAATAACGATATATCTTCAACCTTTTTCTTATATGTATTTGAAATAATTATAGATGTAAGATTTGTTTTTTCTAAAATTAAAATATTTAGAGACGGGTCTTGAGACTCCAAGCAAGCCTCTATACTATTATCTAAAAGGATTCCTAATATCCTACATAAATCCAATATATTAAAATTGACTTCTGATATGACATGTGGAATATGTAAGTTTGTTTTTATTTTGTTTTTTTCAGCTTGTATTAACTTAGAAGCTACTACCCCTTTAACTTCTATACACTCTATATTACCTATTGATGACCACGTTAAATTAAATAAATCTAATTCCTTACTTAAGCATTCAATATGTGAATAAAAAAACTTTTTCAATCCGTCTAAATCATTAGATTCTATATGTCCACACATAGATAACATTATATTTTTATAATCATGTCTAAATTTTTTCATTTCGTTAGTTGCATATTCTAACTTTTTATTATATTCATCAATTTCTTTAATTCTTTTTTGATTATTTATTAACATAATTAGAAATATAGTACATAAAAAAGTTATAAAATATAGAAATGGTAGTACACCGTTTCTATCCATTTCTAATCCCAAGGTACAAACCACATTTGTTTGTCTATTTGCTTCAAAGTATATACAAATAGACAATATACTCGTTAATATAATTAATACTTGAAGTTTAAATCTATCTAATATACTAATTTCTTCTATGTTATTTATAAATGTATTATTTAAAAATCTAGAAACCATTACAATTATTATATATGTAATAATATAATAACAAATTAAATAAATGTAGTTTCCTAATTTATATATATTTACCCCTGTTAAAAAGGCAATCATATTATAACAAAATATATTAACCGTTATGTATAGAACTGTGGACATAAGAGGTATTGCTATAGTTAACAATGTTTTTTTCGTTATTTTATAAACTACAATAGCATTTATAATATTTAATCCATATAATGGTGAGATTTTTAAATACCTAGCGGTTACAGACAATCCTATATATAAAACAATAAAATAAGCAGTTAATTTTATTTTATTTCTCTTGAAATCGTAAAGATTTGTGAAACTTAAATAGACCCCTATACTTGTCAAAAGCATATAAAAATGAAACATATCCCCATATACCTTTCTATTAAATTTTACAAAATTAAAGAGTAACCCTATATAAAAATAGAGTTACTCATTAATTATACGACACTTATATAATATTCTTTTCTTAATTTGTCTTTAACGTCTAATTTTACATATTCAAAATCTATATTATGATATTTACATCCAATTTCAAAATGCTTTAAAGCTATCCCCATATTAACTTGATTCATATTTTCATCAGAATCTTTTTTCATATATATATCAAGAGATCCATTATTTTGATAAAATCTCCATGGTTGCGAATTTTTGTATGATGGCGCTATTCTTACACATTCAATTATATTAGTCCACTTTTCATCTACATTTTTAGCAATTTTTTTCATTGGTTTTCTATCTATATTTTCATTTTCTTTTCTAAACAATTCATTTCCATCTGGAAACCCTATAGCTATTAACATTACTGGTTTTTCATTTTCTTCTAAATGTACAAAGTCTAGTATAGACTCTTTATTAAAATTGTCATCTAACCAACTCGTTGCCAATCCCATTTCTGTTAATTTTAAGATTAACTCTTCTCCAGCAAATCCCACACTATCTAAATATTTTATTGGAGCTGGTTTTTCACCTTCCCCATCTTCTGTTTCTTCTACTTCAGGAAATTGAACTGTTAAAACTATATAGTGAGGAGCAACTAGCCTATGTCTCTTTTTTATTATAAATTTCAAGCTGTCCCCTTTTAAAATAGGATGGGCCTTAATCTTTATTTCTTTATTTAAACTATCCATATCTTCACATAAATTTCGAACTTCTTCAAACATATTTATGCTTAATCTTTTTGTAGAGTATTTTTTTATAGATTTTCTATAAAAAATAGCATCATATAACTGCAATCTAATTCCTCCTGTCTACAAATATAATAAATATTATTATATCAAAATATATAGTTTTATACTATCTTTCATTGTTCTCAAAATAGTTACATTATTTACTTTATTTTTTAAAATCAATCCGTTTTTAAAATTTAAATTTATGGGTATTTAAAAATAATATTGTTAAAATAATAAGTTTGAATAGTCTTTTATTTTAGAATAGTACAACTTTTTTAAATCAAAAAAAAACTATAAATGTATTACCAAAATGATGTTATACTAGGCTAAGAAAGACTTATTCTTATTTTAAATACAATTATTTTGAAAGGATGTGCCTTTATGAATTTAGAAAAAAACTTAGAAAAATATGCTGAGCTATCTGTTAAGGTAGGAGTTAATATACAACCTGGACAAACGTTATTAGTTAGATCTCCTATTGAGTGTGCTCCATTTGTAAGAAAAGTTGTAAAACAAGCTTATGACCTAGGAGCAAAGGATGTACATATAGAATGGTCAGATGAAGAGTGTACTCTTATAAAATATTTAAATGCTCCAGATGAAACTTTTAATGAGTTCCCAACTTGGGTTTCTGATCAATACGTAAAAATAGCTAAAGAAGGTGGAGCTTTCTTAACTGTTTATGCTCAAGATCCAGACTTATTAAAAGATGTAGATCCTCAAAAAGTTGCAAACTTCCAAAAGGCATCTGCTGAAGCTTTACAAGAGTGGAGATCTTATACTTTATCTGATAAATCAAAATGGAGTATAGTTTCTGTTCCTACAGCAAACTGGTCTAAAAAAGTATTCCCAGGAGTTTCTGAAGAAGAAGCTATAGATAAAATGTGGGAAGCAATATTCCATTGCACAAGAGTTGACCAAGAAGATCCAATAGAAGCTTGGAATCAACACAATAAAAACTTAAAAGTTAGAATGAGCTTCTTAAATGATAGCAAATTTAAAACTTTATACTTCAAATCTGGTAAAACAGATATAACTATGGAATTACCTGAAGGCCATATATGGGCAAGTGGAGCTTCAAAAGATCCAAACGGAGTAAACTTCAACCCAAATATACCAACAGAAGAAGTATTTACTTTACCTCATAAATTTGGTGTTAATGGTGTAGTTGCAAGTACTAAACCTCTTGTTTACGGTGGAAATGTTATAAACAACTTCACATTAACATTTAAAGATGGAAAAATAGTAGACTTTACTGCTGAAGAAGGATATGACACTTTAGCTAAATTAATAGATACAGATGAAGGTTCTCACTACCTTGGAGAAGTTGCTTTAGTTCCATTTAAATCTCCTATATCAGATACAAATATAGTATTCTATAATACTTTATATGATGAAAATGCTTCTTGTCACTTCGCTATAGGTACAGCTTATAAGAGTTGTGTTGAAAACGGAGTTAACATACCACAAGAAGATTTAGATAAGCATGGTATAAACTTCAGTATAACTCATGTTGACTTCATGATAGGTTCTGCTGATATGAACATAGTTGGTGAAAAAGCTAACGGTGAAAAAGTTCAAATATTCCAAGATGGAAACTGGGCATTCTAGTTAATGCATAAAAAAAGGGCTATCTATTTTAGATAGTCCTTTTATAATTCTAATATATTTTTTCCGTCCAATTAAGCTTTTCTATATGTTCTAAAACAACATCATCGCTCATTTCTGGGTGTATAGTATCTTCATGAGCTATAGTTAAAACAGACATAGCTACTGCATATTTAACTGTATCTTTTAAACTTACGTTTCTCATGTAACCATATCCTAGCCCAGCTACAAATGAATCTCCAGCTCCTGTAACATTTACAACAGGAACATTATTTGCCTTTATAGTTCCTTCTTCAGTTCCGTTATTATAATATATACCATCTTCATCTAAACTTATAAATACATTTTCTATTCCTAAGTCTATAAAGTGTTTACCAGCTTTTCTTAAATCATCTTCTGATTTTATTTCAAATCCGCACATTATTTCTGCTTCATATCTATTAGGTTTTATTGTATGGAAATATTTTATTAAATGTTTTATATGCTTAGCTTTACAAGCAGACACAGGGTCTAAAATAAACTTAGTTTGCCCTTCAAAAGTTTTTAATATATATTCAACAATTTCAGGTTTATCTGAGTCTAAAAACATATATTCAGCATTTTTTATTATCTCTGATTTTGAATCTATAAACTCTGTTGTAAACATGTCAGTTACTTTCATATCAACTACTGCTGATTCAAGTTCTCCTTCATGATTTAAAACAGCCATGTATGTAGGTGTACTTCCACCTTTAATTATTAAAGAATCTTCCATATCGTAGTTCATAACTTTAGAATGTTCCATCATTCTTCTTCCTGTTTCGTCATCACCTAATATTGATATGAACCTTGTATTTATTCCTACTCTAGCCATATTTTCTGCTATGTTTCTACATACTCCACCAAAAGAAGTTTTAACTTTTCCTGGATTTGAGTCGTTACATCTATAATTATCATTTGTAAATCCGATTATATCAAATATTGATACTCCAAAAACTAAAGCGTATGGTTGTTTATTATTTGCCATTTTTATCTTCGACCTCCCATAAGAATCACTTTCATATTTTAACATAAAAATATATGCCTTTTCTAGACAAAAAAGCACATATTTTGACGTTTTGCAATATTTTCTAAAAATTTTTTCAAATAAAATATATTAATATCGTTTTCTTAGTTTATTTATTTTTTCAATTTTATCAGTTCTCTTATATATTTTATTATCTAGTTTTGTTACTAAAAAAATACTTTTTATTTAATGCAAATTATTACAATTGTTATAAAAATTCTAGTTTGATATAATAAATGCTTAAGTACTATTATGCTTTTAGGAGGCATCCATATTATGAAAAAGTTATTAAGTAAAGCAAGACAAGCTATAAATGATTTTGATATGATACAAGATGGAGATAAAATCGCAGTTGGGTTATCTGGAGGTAAAGATAGTTTAACGCTTCTTCATATTTTAAATAATTATAAAAAATTCTCACCTCAAAAATTCGAACTTATAGCTATAACATTAAACCCAGGTGGTGTTGATAATTCACCTTTATATGATTTATGTTCAAATTTAGGTATTGAATTCCATGAGGTTCAAACAAATATAAAAGAAATTATATTTGATATAAGAAAAGAAAAAAATCCATGTTCTTTATGTGCAAATTTAAGACGTGGTGCCTTAAATGATACAGCAAAAAAACTTGGATGTAATAAAGTTGCTTTAGGACATCATAAAGATGATGCTGTTGAAACTTTTGTAATGTCTATGTTCTTTGAAGGAAGAGTTAGTTGCTTTTCTCCAAAAACTTATTTAGATAGACAAGATTTAACTATAATAAGACCTATGGTCTATATTGAAGAATATATGACTAAAAAAGCGACTAAGGATTTCAATTATCCTGTAATTAAAAATCCATGCCCAGCTGATGGTCACACAAATAGACAAAATATTAAAGAACTAATACAAAAACTTAACTTAGATATTCCTAATGTTAAAAGAAATTTATTTAACTCTCTAAATAACTCAGATCAGTTGTTTATATGGAATAAAGATACAATAAAGAATATATAGAAATCAAAAAAGCTACTCAAAATGAGTAGCTTTTATTTTTAATATTTTACATTGCAGGAGCCATTATAGTCTTTACTATAGTTCCTATTGCAAATATCAATGTTAAAATGTATAAAATCGTTGGAAGTATTTTATGTAGTTTTTTAGTTTGTAAATAATATTTAAATATTCCATATAGGAAATATGTAGCCCATAATTTTATAAGTATATTATTTAACTGACTAGCTATTGTTTGTGCTTGTATATCACTTACAACCAATGTTGTTATTAAAGATAAAATACATAAAACCATATAAAAAGCTATAAATCTTAAATACAACAAGCTTTTAAAATATTTCTTATCTTTTATTTCTTCATTTTCAACAAATCCCATAAACATTTTACTTACAAAGTATAATATATTAACACATATTAAAGCATATATTAATGGTCCTACAATATATGACGCCCATTGAAATGCCATAAATCCGGTTTTTTCCATACCTTCAAGGCCTAACTCACCTACTAAGTCAGACATCTGTGAATTTATAGCTACCCCACTTAAAATACTTACAGCTACAAGAGCTATAAACCAGTATCTTAGTTTTATAGGTTGTTTACTTTCATATTCTTCCTTTGTAAAATCTTTGAAATATTCTTTTGGTTGTATTATTAATGTTTTTAAATCCCTCATATATATTCTCCTTTTTATTTTTTAATTATATATAGCCTTTATAGGATCCAGTCTAGATGCTTTGTATGCAGGTATTATCCCAAATATAATCCCAACTATTACAGATGTAGCTGATGCACCTATAAATGTTTTTATAGTAACCACAGGCTTAAATGGCATGAACATACCTGCAATTTGTGATAAAACAAATCCTATTAAAATTCCTAATAGTCCCCCTATTAAAGTTACAAACATAGCTTCAAATAAAAATTGCAACATTATAGAATTCGGAGTAGCTCCTATTGCTCTTCTTATTCCTATCTCTCTTTTTCTTTCCGTAACTGAAACATACATTATATTCATTACCCCTATACCTCCGACAAATAGTGATATAGCTGTTATAAGAGTAATAAACATAGTTATACTTGAAATTATTTTAGTAAATGCTTCCGTTATACTTCCTGGATTGAAAACATCATATGTTCCATGTATTTCTGGATGATTTTCTTGTAACATTTCCTTAACTTGCTCTGAAACAGCATCAAAATCATATCCAGGTGATATGAAAACATCTAAAGAAGTTATTTCATTTCCCTTATTCTTGTTTTGTAATTCATTTATTCTATCAATAGACGCTTTTTGTATTAAATCTTCATTAGCTGAAAATAAGCTCTCCCCTTTTTCTTGAACGCCAATAACTTCAAACATTGTTCCATTTAAGTTTATAGCCTTCCCTACAGCTAACTTAGGATCATCAAATAGCTTTTTTGCATTTTGATATGTTAATACTATTACATCATTTTTTATATCACTTTTTTCGAAGTATCTTCCATATTCAACTTTATCTGATTTTTGAGTCGGAATTAAGCTCATACTATCACTGTCGTCATCATATGGAGTAGCTCCTATAGATGTATGTCTATCTAAAAAATTAACCTCTCCATATAATCCATTTCCAAAACCAAAGCTTTCCTGTTCCTTTGGTTTTTCAACCTTTTCAACCCCATCTATATGTTTTAAATCATAAATATCATTTTCTATAAACGGTTCAACAGACGATAAATCTGCTTCAGGGCTTTCAGAGTAAAAACTTACAGTAACTTTATTTGCATTTACTTTTCCTGTTGTTTTAGAAACTTGCTCTTTAAGTCCATCCCCAATAGATAATACAACTACAACAGAACTTATACCTATAATAATTCCTATCATAGTTAAGAAAACTCTTAATTTGTTAGCTTTTAAGCTTAGCAAAGAACTTTTGATTAAATTTTCTATACTCATATCTATCCCTCCTCAATAAAAACACCGTCTTTAAGGTATACCACTTTTGTTGCATATTTTTTTAGGTCTGGATCATGAGTAACCATAACAATAGTTTTTCCTTGTTTATTTAGTGAGCTTAATATGTTCATGATTTCATTACTTGTATTAGTATCCAATGCACCTGTAGGCTCATCAGCAAATATTAATTGAGGATCATTAATAAGCGCTCGTGCAATAGAAATACGTTGTTGCTGACCTCCAGATAACTCATTTGGAAATTGCTTTATTTTATCTAATAATCCAACCATTTGTAAATTATTTTCAACTCTTTTTAATCTTTCTTTTTTTCCCAATTTATTATCATAAAGAAGAGGAAGTTCTATGTTCTGACAGATATTCAAATTATTTATCAAGTGAAATTGTTGAAATATAAACCCTATATTTTTGTTACGAAAATGAGATCTTTCAACTTCCGTTAAATTTGTAACATCTTTTCCATCGAAAATATATTCTCCTTCATCAAACTTATCTAAAAAACCTAAAATATTTAACAAGGTTGTCTTTCCACTCCCTGACTTACCCATTATCATTACAAAATCTCCATGCTTAATTTCCAGGCTTAGCGACTTTAAAACATGCAATCTATTTTTTCCTAGTCCATAGTATTTTTGTATATTGTTAAGTTCGATAAAGCTATTCAATTTCCTGACCTTCTTTCATCTCACTATTTATAACTTCTACAATTTCATCTTTTTCTTTTAAGCCTGATGATACTATTGTTGATTTCCCTTTTTCGCCTTTTGTTTTTATATCTTGCTTAACAAGTTTATTATCTTTTATTAAATAAACATATTTTTTACTTCCTTCTGTCTTAACAGCTGAAGTAGGTATCTCTATCAATTTTTCAGTATCTTTTAATTTAACTTGAACATGATATCCATTTACTACATTTTCTTTAGAGTCTAAACTTATTGTCACTGGATAATTAGCAACTTGAGATGTTGATACTGCTCCCTCTGTTGGGACAACTTGTTCTTCTGGATCGTAGGAAATATCAAGTATTTCACCTTTTACATTTTTGTCATTTGCTAATACTAGTATATCTACATCTTGATTTAACTTTGTCTTTTCTAAATCTCTCTCTGATACTTGTGCTTTTACATATAAATCATTACTTCTTAACTTTAATAAAACTTGGTTTTCACCCTCTGCTGCTTTACTTGGAACACTAACTTTTCCTGCAAATGGGGCATATTCATGTGTATATTCTTTTTTCTTAAGTTTCTCTATTTGTTTTTTATTACTTTTTATTTGATCTTCTATTGATGCTCCTACATTTGGATTCATAGCATCTGTATTGTTTTGAATTTCATTATTTTTAGGTTCACTACTTTTATTTTTTTCTTTTTTTAAGTCTGATATTTGATCTTCTAAATCTGATATTTGATTTGCTATTTCTTCATTTTTATATGTTATAAGCAAACTTCCTTTACTTACAATTTCACCATTTTTCTTGTTTATTTCATAATCTGAACCCTTACTTATGTCTTTATAGAAAATTTTAGATTTTGACGGTTCTACAACTCCACTGAAAAAAGTTTTTTTATTTTCAGGAATTATATACCTTTTAATGGCTTGCTCTTCCTTAGCTTTTTTATCTTTGCTTTTGTAAGCTAAGAAACCTATGGCTCCTCCCCAAATAACTACTAATGCTAACCCTATAGCTATGTGCTTTTTTTTCATTTTTCCCTCCTACTATTAACTTTACAATTTAAATCCCCATTTTTTAAATCTACATAAATCTTTAAATTTCATACTACCATATACATTTTTATAAAAGTAGAAAGTGGACTAAAACGTGGTTTTAATGGAGTAAAATGTATATTTTTGTTATTTCACTCCACTAAACCTTAATGTTAGTCCACTTTCTACTTTTATATATACTTTTATGTTAGCATTCATGTAAAGTAATTCTAATTTCTAAGGTATATTATTTAACGTTCTTAAATAGCAGTGCCGCTTATATGCTAATTTATTCAAATTAGCACTACCCTTAAATTGAAATTACTTTTTTTGTGTAGATTTTTAATCTTACTTTTAGCAAACATACTATCGTTAAAAAGTGAGATAATAAATGAGTATCTTAAGAAAAAATTTATCTTAATTGAATTCAGCGATTATCTCATACGAAGTTCTAAAATTAGAACACATAATGTTCTAATTTTAAAAATTTAATAAAAAATAGTTAGTCATATTAATATAACTAACTATTTTTTATTATCTCATCTGCAATTAATTTACTTCCTTTTACTATTACGGACGCTCCGTTACCTGGATGAGTTGAAGACCCTATAAAATATAAGTTTTTAACACTTTTTGATTTTATATGTGGTCTTAAATACCCTATCTGACTAATGTTATGAGCTATACCAAATGCACACCCTTTATAGGCATTAAAATTAGTTTCCATATCCTTAGGAGTTAAGTATTTTTCGTAAATAATATTTTCTTCTATATCCTCCATCCCCTTAATTTTAGTTATCGATTGCATAACCTTATCTCTAAAATTTTTTACTAATCTTTCATTCCATTCAATATTCTCATACTCTAAATTAGGAACTCTAATCATTATGTTTAAAATCTCCTTAGAATCTCCACATACACTATGATCTATTCTGCTAGGACAATACATATAAAAAGAAGGAATTTCAGGTAAGTTACCTTTAAAAGCTGCTTGTATATTTTCTTTAAAATCCTCTCCAATATATATATTATTAACTTTTAAATTTTTATATTTTTTATTTAATCCTAAATATATGATTAACGTGGAACATGAAAGTTTAAGTTTTTCAATTTTTTTATCTTTATAACTATCTTTATTAACATCTTCCTTTATTAATTTATTTATTGCATATGGAAAATCTGCATTACATACTACTATATCTGATAAATACTTTCTATCACTAGTACTTACACCTTTTACTACTCCTTTATCTATTAAAATTTCATTTACGTCTTTATTTATGTATATTTTCCCACCCATTTCATAAAATAATTTCTCTAAAGATTTTATATACGAATACATTCCTCCCTTAATATACCAAAGCCCATATAGTTGTGATATAGCTGGAATTAAAGTATATAAATTAGAATTTTCATATGGATCTATTCCTATATACATACATTGAAACAGTAAAAAATCTCTTATTTTATTATCTTTTATATATCTACACGTATACTTATATGAACTTGGAATTGGATTTAATTTGATTGCAGTTTTTACAGATTCAAAGTTTAAAATTTCTTTTAAATTTTCCATAGGTTTATTTAAAAATTTTTCATTTGATAAAATATATTTGTTGTATGAATTTGATATGTACTTTAAATAATCTACTCCTAAGTTACAATCTATAGATTCTAAGAATTTTATAGTTTTAGAAATATCACTATAAAATTCATAATTAGTATTATCTTGATAAAAAACTTTATACATAGTATCTAATTTCACTAAATCTATATACTTTGAATAATCTTTATTTACATAATTAAATATCTCAATATAATTTTGAGGTGTCATCAGTATGCTAGCTGTTAAATCAAATTTATCACCCTTATTTTTAATTTGATTTATTTTTCCACCCACCGTACTTTCTTTTTCTAAAATAGTAACTCTATAACCATTTTTTAATAATCTTATTCCTGTTGTTAGTCCACCTATTCCTGCTCCAATTACTGTAACTTCCTTCATATTTTTCCCTCCTTACTTTACTTAATATTATTTCCATTAATTTGAACTTTATAATTATGTATTTATATATAAATTTATATTTCCCAGGAAACTTTAAATTTATTTTTTTCTAATGAGCATAATATCAATTAGGAGGTGATTTTTATTAAAACAAAAACGATTCTTTTTAGCTTTTTAGCTTTTTTTACGATTTTTTTCATTAATTCCTATGCCGATACTCCTGATAATAAAGAGTTCACATTAGAGCCACTACCTTATTCTTATGATGCTCTTGAACCTTATATCGATAAGGAAACTATGATTTTACACCATGATAAACATCATCAGTCATATGTAGATAATTTAAACAAAATACTTTCCACTCATCCAGAAGTTAAATATAAAAGCTTAGAACATCTTTTATCTAATCCAACTACACTTCCCCGCGATGTAAGACAAAGTATTATTAATAATGCTGGTGGAGTTTACAATCACAACTTTTTTTGGACTATAATGAGTCCTAACAAAGGTGGTCAGGCTAAGGATGAACTATTAAAAGCTATAGAAAAAGATTTTGGTTCCTTCGAATCTTTCAAAGAAAAATTTGATAAATCAGCATTAAATACATTTGGGTCTGGGTGGACTTGGTTGGTTTCTAATGATGAAGGTGAGTTAGCTATAATGTCTACTTCAAATCAAGATTCTCCAATTACATCAGGAATAAAACCTATACTAGCTATAGATCTTTGGGAGCATTCATATTATCTTAAATATAAAAATGAGCGTAATAAGTATATAGAAAATTGGTGGAATGTAGTTAATTGGGAACAAGCAAATAAAAACTATTTATCTAAATAAAAAAGAAGTAGCATTAATTATGCTACTTCTTCTAATTTTTCTTCATTCTCTTGTTCTTTAATATTTTTCTTTTTCTCTATTTTTTCTATTACTCTATCTATCAATACTCCATTTAAAACTATAACTAACATAGAATATATTCCTTTTTGAAGTCCAAAAGTGAATCCTCCCATTATAGCAACAAATAAATCTACTATTAAAAGTGATATTCCTATATTAAATGTAGTGTATTTATTTAATATCTTAGCTAAAATGTCTGTACCTCCAGTAGATGCGTTCGTTGCAAAAACCATGGCTAGACCTATAGCTGTTACTAATGTCCCTACTATTACAGCCGCTAGTAAATTTGTAGTTAAAGCTGTTGAGTTTAAAATTTTATCCATAAAATCTATTACTACAGACAACATAAAACTTGCATATATTGTTTTTAATCCAAAATCTCCACCTATTAAAATAAATGATATTGCAAACAGTATTAAGTTACCTATAAATATTATAATCCCCATAGATACACTAGGTACGTAATGATTTATTATAAGAGCTAAACCACTAAGCCCTCCTCCAGCTATATCATTAGGTGCAAAAAAGTACTGTATCCCAATAGCAACTAAGATTACTCCTATCGTTACAACAATATATTCTTGTAATCCTTTAATAAAATCTGATTTTTTCATGTTTAAGACCTTCCTTCGTTGTCAATGTTTTTAAACGCAATTATTAGAATATCAAATTTTTAATGTTTTTGGTAGTAAAAGTCTTAGCATTTTTGTATATTTTTTTATATTTTATAAAAAAACTCCCATTTATAATGCATGCTGTTTATTTTTGTTATTTTTTTAGAAAATTTGATTTTCGATTATCATTTACAATCTTTAATATTGAAACTTAAAATTATATTAGTACAAATTTATATTAGGGGGATAAATTATGAGTTTAGATATAAGTTCAAAAAGTAAGGCCCTATCCACTTTTCTTAACGAAAATCTTAATGATTTAAAATCTAAGGGTCTATATAACAAAATCGATTCTCTTCAAAGTTCTAATGGTCCTATCATTCAAATAAATGGAAAACATCTAATTAACCTTTCATCTAACAATTATCTTGGACTAGCTACAAATAAAAAATTGATAAATGCTACCATTGAGGCTACAGAAAAATATGGAGCTGGGGCTGGAGCAGTAAGAACTATAAATGGTACTTTAGAAATCCATGATATTTTAGAAAGTACTATAGCTAAATTCAAGGGTACAGAATCAGCTATAGCATTCCAATCTGGATTTAACTGCAATATGGGAGCTATTCAAGCTGTCATGGATAAAAACGATGCAATTTTATCAGATGAACTTAACCATGCATCAATAATAGATGGATGCAAACTTTCTGGATCTAAAATAATAAGATTTAAACACTCAGATATGAATGATTTAAGGGAAAAAGCTAAACAAGCTCAGGAAAGCGGATTATATAAAAAGATAATGGTTATAACTGATGGAGTTTTTTCTATGGATGGAGATATAGCTAAACTTCCTGAAATAGTTGAAATAGCTGAAGAATTTGACTTAATTACTTATGTTGATGATGCTCATGGTTCTGGAGTTACGGGAAAAGGAGCTGGAACTTGCAAGCACTTTGGTCTATCAGATAAAGTTGACTTCCAAATAGGAACACTATCTAAAGCTATAGGTGTTGTCGGTGGATATGTTGCAGGTTCTAAAGATTTAATAGATTGGTTAAAGGTGAGAGGTAGACCTTTCTTATTCTCAACATCTCTTACTCCTGGGGCTGCTGCTGCTTGTACCGAATCTATAAATATACTTATGAACGATGATACTTTAGTTCAAAAAGTTTGGGAAAATGGAAATTACCTTAAAGATGGATTAAAATCTTTAGGATTTAATATAGGAAATAGTCAAACACCTATAACTCCATGTATTATCGGGGATGAAGCCAAAACTCAATTATTTAGTAAAAGGCTCCTAGAAGAAGGTGTTTATGCTAAATCAATAGTATTCCCTACTGTTCCTAAAGGCACAGGAAGGGTTAGAAATATGCCAACAGCTGCTCATACAAAAGAAATGTTAGATGATGCTTTAAGTATTTATGAAAAAGTAGGAAAAGAATTAGGAGTTATTAAATAAATTTTTTAATTTTGTAGGGGGTAATTATATGAAAAAAATTCTTATTACTGGAGCTCTTGGTCAAATAGGTTCTGAGTTAACATCAAAACTTCGAAAGGAATATGGAGTGAGCAACGTTTTAGCTACTGATGTTCGCTCAATAGAAGAAAGTGAAGTTGTAAATAATGGTTTATTTGAAACTTTAGATGTTATGGATGTTGAAGCTATGGGAAAACTAGCTAAAAAACACAATGCAGATACTATAATACATCTTGCATCTTTATTATCTGCAGTAGGAGAACAAAAACCTCAATTTGCATGGAAATTAAATATGGGTGGTTTAGTAAATGCTTTAGAAGTTTCTAAAGAAACTAGCGCTACACTATTCGCTCCTAGCTCTATAGCTGCATTTGGACCTAACTCTCCAAAAGATTTAACTCCTCAAGATACTATACAAAGACCAAATACTATGTATGGAGTAACTAAGGTTTCAGGAGAATTATTATCTGATTACTACTTCCATAAATTTGGGGTAGACACAAGAAGTGTAAGATTCCCTGGACTTATCTCATATGTAACTCCTCCTGGTGGTGGAACAACTGATTACGCTGTTGATATATACTACGAGGCTTTAAAAAATAAGAAATATGAATCATTTATAGCTGAGGGTACTAAAATGGATATGATGTATATGCCAGACGCTCTTCAAGCTGTTGTTGACCTTCTTGAAGCTGATAGTTCCAAATTGATTCATAGAAATGCATTCAATATAACAGCTATGAACTTCTCTCCTGAAGAAATAGCAGCTGAGATTAAAAAGAATATGCCTGAGTTTGAATTTAGCTACAATGTTGATCCAGTTCGTCAATCTATAGCTGAGTCTTGGCCTAACTCTATAGACCCATCTTGTGCTGTTAATGAATGGGGCTTCAAGTTTGAATATGATTTAAGAAAAATGACTATAGATATGCTACAAAAATTAAGTGAAAAGGGTATCGGTAAAGAACGTGTTCATAACGTTTAGAATATAATTAAATAAGCTGCCTCTAAATTTTTATAATCAATATTACATATACTTAGGCAGCTTATATTTTATTTACTTAATATTTTCCGTTCTATATCCAATATCCTTATTAGCTAACTTGTATCCTTGTTCTATCATATCTTGCTTACTTTGCCCTTTTCCTATTAAGCTATCTATGCTAATTTGATTTCTATCTTCAAAATACTTATTAAGTAAATCTTCCTCTATATCATCTTGGGTAGCTAAAGTTCCTTCATGTAATATGTACTTAACATCTAAGCCCTCATTTTTTAAAAATCTACCTACCATAATACTTCTATGACATCTTATAGGTTCTTGCATTGCTCCTAATAATACTATTCTATATCCCTTATCTATTCCGTTTTTGATTCGTTTTACTCCGCTCAAAAATATATCCTCTTTTACAACTTTATCAAAATCTGCATATCCTTCATTGTTATATGATTCCTTACTTCCTCTTTTAGCTCCAAATTCTTCACCCATATAAATATATGTATATCCATCTTTTTTTAAGGTTTCTCTAAAATATTCTTTGTTGTACTGTACATTATATTTAGAATATGGTGTTTCCCTTATATCAACAATACAGTTAATATTATACTTTTTAATCATCTCAATAAATTTTCCATAAGGGTAGTTTGAATGTCCAATTGCAAAAATTTCCATAACTTCATCCTCCTTAGGCATAATCTAATAAAATACTATTTTAAATATATTAGTGCTTAATACATCTGCATTCACATAATTTTTTAGTAAATTGCTTCTATGCTCATAATAGATACTGATTCGCACTTATTTTTTAATATATAGTCAATTTTTATACTTACTAAATTTAACATCCCTTTAGTTAATCTATAACTCTATCTTCTGTAATTATAGCTGTTATTTCTTCTAAAGTTGCAAATTTATAAAACTCATCATAGTTAAATTTTTCTTTTTCCATAACTAAATATATTTTCGTTGAACATTCTATTATTGTTTTCTTTGTATCTCCATCTTCTAAATATATTGTACTTACATATCCAGTTTCTTTATTAATTCCACCTAATCCTATAAAAGCTTTATCGTATGCAAATTTTCTAATATATCTATCAGCTGCCGCTCCTACTATAGCTCCTATTTCTTTATTAAATTCTCCTCCAATACAAATAACTTTTATATTATTATTCATTCTTAGTTCTAGCACAATTTCTATCATGTTTGTTACAACAGTAATTGTTTTATTAGTATTATTTAACTCTTTTGCAATTTCTAAGTTAATTGTTGAAACATCCAAAAAAACTATATCTTTATTTTCTATTAAATCAATTGCCTTTAATGCAATTAATTTTTTCTCTTGAGTATTTATATTTTTTCTTTCATCAATATTCTTGATATCTATATGGTTTTTTTGAGCAATTGCCCCTCCATATACTCTTATTAAATAACCTCTAGATTCTAATTCTTTTAAATCTTTTCTTATACAATCTTCTGTAACCTCGAATAATTTCGATAACTCTTTAACCTTTACTCTTCCATTCTTTTTAATTATACTTACAATGTTTTCATATCTTTCCTCTAGAAACAAATGTTTTCACCTCTTTATTTTACTTATTATTATTATTTATTATTTATTATTATTTTTTATTGATTCTTATTTATTCTTATATTATACTAAAAATATAATATTAATGATATAAATAGCGTTATAAGTTAATTCTTAGCGTGATATTTTTATTATTATATTTATAAATTAAAAAGCACTAATCTTAAAAGATTAGTGCTTTTTAATTTTAACTATGCTTTTTTAACAACGCTAGATTTTAATTTCATAGCTCCGAAACCATCTATTTTACATTCTATATCATGTCCATCTGCTGCATCTGGAACTAAACGTATACTCTTTACCTTTGTTCCTATTTTTATAGAAGATGAACTTCCTTTTACTTTAAGATCTTTAACTACTGTTACAGCATCTCCATCGTTTAATACATTTCCGTTTACATCTTTTATAACAACTTCTTTTTCAGCAGAATCTTCTGGATTCCATTCATGTGCACATTCTGGACAAACTAAAAGACTTCCATCTTGATAAGTATATTCTGAATTACATTTTGGGCAATTTGGTAAATTTTCCATATTTATTCCTCCGTTCACAATTTTATTCCTAATCATTCATAGGTATATATAATATCATAGTCTTATCATATTTACAAATTTTCATCCAATTTAACCTTAAAAAACGATATATTCGGTTATTTAACTCATAAATTCATTATATTTCTAAATATACAAATCTATTTAAAGATATTATATAAATTTAATAAAATTATAGATAAAGTTACACTATTAAAAATTTTAATTATAGATTTTTCAGAAACAGCTTTATTTATTTTATATCCAATAATACCTCCCAATACTCCTCCTACAAGCATATATGGTAGCATGTCCAAATTATAACTTGAAAACCCTGTAGTTACTGCAATTGAAATAATTTTAGATCCTTGAGAGAAAAATATAACTAAAATTGAATTTCTAGCAGCTTCATTAGCTGTCATAGAAAATAGTATTGTAAATGCAGCTACATTTATTGGTCCTCCTCCAATTCCTAAAAATGCAGATATTGCACCTAAGAATAAACCTAACAACCCAATTGCTAAGATATTATTGATTTTATAAGATTTTATATTATCTTTATTTCTCATATATAAAAATACTGATATTAATAATATTATTATAATTATACTTTGTATATTATTAATTAAACCTATATTAATATCTTTTGATAATATAAAACTCATAAGCTTTTGACCTATTATTCCTCCTCCTACAGATCCAGTTGCAACTACTATAGTATTTTTAGGATTTATTTTATCTTTTTTCTTTAACTGGTAGAATACAGTTACTATAGACATTATAAATATTGTTGAAGATGATAGTAAATTTATTGTTGGAAGTGCATAATCTCCTAGTGAGTCTAAGACAGGTTTAATAATTATACCGCCTCCAAGACCTGCTGAAGAACCTAATATAGTTGAAAAAAGTGCCACTAAAAAATATATAATTTGCATTTTACCTACTCCTATACAATATTTTAACTTTGTGATTCTAGTTAACTGTTTTATACCCTATATTTTAAATCACTAAAATTTTTAATTACTTTCCAGAGTCTTTAAGTTCTAATAAATCCGTCGGAAATGCTTCAAATATTTTCTGTCTTAATAAATATTCATTATTAAATCTTAACGACCATGATTTAATAATTGATAAAGGCACTAAAAAAGGTACTTTTTCTTCTTGATACATTTGTAGTGAATCTAAGAAAAAAGATTTTTCTTCTTTTGATAACGAATCTGAAAAATATCCTAGCAAATGTAATAGCATATTAACATTTCTTCCTTTGTTTGTTCTATTACTTAAAGCGCTTCTCAATATAATTTTATATTCTAACAAGCTATCTTCTATATTTTTTTTATTAGCTTTTGCTACAATCCTACCTAATTCTTTTTGTTTTGAAGGACTATAAGCCATTAATAAATACTTATAATCACTTTGAAAATCTATTAAACTTTTAACTGACTTTGCCTCTATTACACTTTCAAAATCTAAATCCACAAAAATCCTAGTTAAAAAATGCTCTCTTATATTAAAATTACTAAGCCTTCCTTCATCTTCTATAGCAATATCCGTAAACCTTTCAATTAAATCCCCTGAAAACAATCCACTCACTTTTTTAGGTAAAGGCGCTACTTTTCCAAAATCATTATAAATTTTACTATCTTTTATAGCGCATGACGGAGATTTGCTTTTTAAAATAACTCCATTTATTTTCTTATCTTGTATCGAATTTAAAAAACTATTAGAAAAATCATTCATATTTAAAGTAAAATCTTCTCCTGTTTTTGAATTTAATAATAATATTTTCTCTTCTTTTTCAACTAATCTTAAAGCTTCTCTAGGACACTTAAGTCCTATTTCCATTTCTGGACATATATCAATAAAATCAACATGTTCTTTTAGTTTTTCTATAAATTTATCTTTTACCATACTTCCATCGTATCTACAATGTTCATGCTCTATACACCTACTTATTAATACTAATGGTTTTTTCTTTTCCATTTTTTATTACCCCCAAATCAAATTATATAGTAATTATTTAAGCTCTACATTTTGAATTCGTAACACCTATATAATTTAAATGATCAAAAACAAATCTAGAAATTTCATTTTTATGTCTTGTTTTAAAATTATAAAACTTTAAATTATATAAGTAATTCCCACTTCCATAATTACTTCTTTTCTTTATAATTTCACTTTGTATATTATATAACTTTCCATCTATGTCTATTTTTAATTCTATTTTTTTATTTATGGGCATATCTTCATAAGTTTCCATCAACATTCCACTACAACTTAAATTTAATGTATTAGCATCATATTCAATATTTTTTAATTCCTCAGTTTTAAACTTGCAGTCTATTATTATTGGCAATCTATGATTTTTTCGTCTTTCTTTCTTTTCAATTGGAGAAATTATTAATCCTTTATAAAAACATATATCTTCTCTTATTATTTTTTCCGTAATTAATATTTTAGTTTTAAATAGCTCTATTTGATTTATTAAATCTACTTGTATAGTGCTTTTATTTTCAAATCTAACAATTTCATATTGATCAATAGGACATCTAAATATGATTTCTTTATCTTTAATACTCTCCACATAACTTGTATAAATTCGTCCTTTATATAAAGTCCTTATACTTAAATCCATAGCCTTTAATCTTTCTTCATATCTAACAATAGATTTTTCTAAATTTTTTTCTGATTTTTTACTAAATAAATTAAACATAACTTATCCCCCTAGTTCATTTCTAAATCACCCAAGTTCAGTATAATAATTTATATTTATATTGTAAATAACTTAAATAAAAAGCTAGGAGATTCTACTCTCCTAGCTCTTTATTTAATATCTTTTTCTTTTGTATTTAGCAATAAACATTATTGAAATTAATAACATAATTAAACTTATAATTGAAACCCCATAATAAATCCATCTGTTTTGTTTATTATTTTTCATATTTGGGGGCATCATCTGCTTATTATCATTTTTATTCTCATTATTTATAGCTTCTTGAGGCTTTTCTTGATTATTTCCGTCAGCTTGATCTTTTTTGTTTATATCTTTATTTTTCCCCATATTTTGTTGCCCTAATGCAGGTAAATTTAAAGTTGTTACTACATTTCCGTATTCTGTAGATGATTGTTCTCCATTTAATTGAGCCTGAACGCTCTTAACTCTATCTTTTCCAAAAGTTAAAAGTTCAGTTACTCCAGTTTTATATTCTTCATAATTATAAAATGCAGTAGCATCTTTTTTTACATAATTACTAATTAATTTATTTATCTGAGTAACTCTATTGTTAAATGTTCCACTGCTAAAATAATTATCTGATATTTGTTTTAAATATTTATGATAAATCTCTTTATAATCATCATTTTCTAAAAGTTTACCTATAAGAGGAGCATCTTCTAAATTACCTGTAACAGGTGAATCAATTGGGAAGTTTATAGCTTTTTCCCCCTCCTTAACAGCGAATCCTCCGAATGACATATTTAAATCCCATGGCAATATTTCAGATACTCCATCTTTTTCATATAGATAGTAATTATGATACATTCCTCCTGAATAACTATCCAAATTAACTAAAAATGTATTCACTGCAAAATATTTTAAAACTTCATCAACATTTAAGTAATTTTCTATGTTTTCGCCAGTTTTTAGACTTTCCATTAAATCAATAATGTTTTTGAAATCTTTATCTGTTGTATTTTTAAAAACTGCACTATCTCTTAAAATCGAATAACTATCTATATCGTCATCTATATATTTTAAATCTGCACCTTGACTATCTTTGTTTCCCATTTTAGGTGCTCCACCATTATCTTCATCTTCACGTGAAACATTTTGATTTTGTAAAATATTAGGAGCATCTCCATTCATATCTGGAGGTACTTCATCCATTTTAGGAATATTCCCATCCATATTTGGAGGGTTATCACCCATTTGTGGCTTGTTTCCATCCATATCTGGTCTTTGTATTTCTCCATTATTACCCTTATTGCCACCCATATTCATTGTTTCTGGCTTATATAAATTACCACTTATTTCTCCATAATTTTTCTCAATAAACCTTTCATCTATAACTTCTACACCTAAATATAATCCCCAATCAGAACCATTTATTTTTATGTCTGTATAAGAATATTCTGGAGTTGCTATGCCTAGAAAGTTATATATATCATAAGAAATAGCTTCTTTCATATAAGTAGCATCAGATATATTATTATTTAAAGCTAATTTTCTAATTCCATGATATGTTTGTCCATCAACATACTGTCCAAAATCAATTTTTATACTGTATCTATCCGTAGTACTATCATTTGCCACAGAAGTTAAACTCGAGTTACCCTTAGGTCTTATTCCAACATTATTAAACGTTTCTCCGTTTATAGTTACATCCGCACTTTTATATTCCTCTTTTGTTGCATTTTCTAAAAGCCATTTCCAATCACTTTCTTTAATTTTTATGTCTATACTAGTTATACTATTTTTATCTAAAATATCTTCTATATTAGAACTAGTTTCTATATCAGTTTTATTTTTTGGTATGTATATAGACACTACAATAAATACTACAGATAATATAATACTTATTACAGATATATATTTACTTTGTTTGTCGTTTATCATTTTGTTTCACCACCTTATTTGCAATAAGTTAGTATACTATTGCTTTTAAGCCATATAATCTCCATTGTAGCTTACTAAAACTACATTCGAAACTCCACTTATACACGATATTTCATTTACAAAGTTTGTTGTAATATTCTTCAACTTAACTTCAACTGTCATCTCTATTCCATTTGTTGGTGAAACAGTTTTAGACTTAACACAATACTTACTTACACTACTTCCTACTTTTTCTAATATTTTATTTTCACTATTGTCACTATCACAATTTACAACTAATATGTATGGATTATCAGTTGTTTCTTTGTTTGCAAATAGAACCATTATAATCCCTATAAAAATAGCTCCTAACACAGCTAGTGGTATCAATCCTGCTCCTAATACTATTCCTTCACTAATTGACCAAAATAAAAATGCTATATCCATAGGTTCCTTTACTGCACTCCTAAAACGAACTATAGATAACGCACCAACCATACCTAATGAAAGTACGACATTAGACGTAACACCTAATATAATTAATGTTGTAATTAATGTAAGAGCCATTAAAGACATGCTAAATGTTGATGAGTACATAACTCCCTTAAATGTTTTTTTATAAACTTGCATTATAAATAACCCTAACACAAATGCAAGCGACATCGCTATTAACATATCTAAAAATGATATTGATGTCATTTTTTCAATAAAACTTGATTTAAAAATATCACTAAAATTTACTGTTTGATTAGACATTATTTTTTCCTCCTAATTTTTATCCATATATTCTAGATGCTGCATATTTTGAAATGGCAGTCGCTCTACGGTTATTAGTTTGTATGATATCTTGTATTATCTCTGGTATATATTCATCAAACTTAACTTCTAAAACTATTACATCCTTATCTATAGACCCTATAGTGGGTAAATTGTTATCAAATAAATTAGTACTTTGAATTCCTGTTTTAATTTTTTTGTCAAATGTTATTCTTACATTTCCCATCTTATATACATAAGCTTCTCTTGTGTAATCAACTATACTTTTAGGTCTTAACAACTCTGACTTAATTTTGGAATAAAATTCAATAAATAAAGGCTTGTTGCTTTTGATTAAAAAATCTATATCTCCTTTAATTAAGTTCTCACATTCTTCCTTGGTTATTAATTCGCTATCTTTAGAACATAATCCATTGACTTTTGACTTTTTCTCTAACTTAATAAAAGAGTGATCATCGTTGTAGTATCTTAGCCTAAATTTTTCTCTCACACTTATTCCATTGATTTTTTCCATAAGAACTTTATCTCTAAAGTTATCAAAATAAAGACTTCTAATTTTATATTCCTTTTTTTCATTAGCATTTTTATCTAAACTCATTATTTGAGTTAATCTATTTTTAATAGCTAAGTAATCTGATGTGTTTATATAGTGTTTAATTTCATGTCTAAACTTTTTTTCTTTCATAATTTCACCCCCTATCTGCTTGAAATTAATATTATATAAATAAACTTAAAATTTCCTAAAATAAAAAAACTGTATTAATATTACAAAATACAGTATTTGTTTTATAAAATTTTATAATTTTCCACTTTGTATAATCTTCCTGTGCTTTACTTTACCAATTTATCTCTCTAGTCATATTTTTATCCATATTAGTCTCCCAATTTACACTAAGAAGTTTAAATATATATAAATCAAATAATATTTTTGATAGTAATAAAAAATTATAATTGAAAAGGACTATGAAACTTATTATCATAGTCCTCAGTAAATTTATAAAAGTAATTCAAAAAAATTCATATTTATAACCTTCAAAAATATTTATTAATACCTTACATAAAAATATAATCTGCAAAATCATAAAAGAATTTATCTATTTTTGTTAATGTTGCATTTAATATGCCACTACCTTTAAGCTCTCAAAAGTATTATATTTATCTATGCAGTTTCTTTGTTCCTAGCATTTACCATAGTTATTATACTTATTGCACTTGTCACAGTTTTTATGCTCATAACACTTATCGCAGTTTTCATATCCATAATACTTGTCACAGTTTTTATGTTCATGACACTTATCGCAGTTTTCATATCCATAATACTTGTCACAGTTTTTATGCTCATGACACTTATCGCAGTTTTCATATCCATAATACTTGTCACAGTTTTTATGTTCATGACACTTATCGCAGTTTTCATATCCATAATACTTGTCACAATTTTTATGCTCATGACACTTATCGCAATTTTCATATCCATAATACTTGTCACAGTTTTTATGCTCATGACACTTATCATCGTTTTCATATCCGTAACACTTATCACAATTATCCCATTTATAATACTTATTCCATTCGTCCCAGTCATAGCATTTATGACATTTATTCCATTTGTAGTTTTCTTCTTTACATTTATTTGAATAAATCATTTTCATATCTCTCCATTATATAAATATTAAGAAATTCTTATTAAAGAACCTCTAGTTTATAATATGTATCCATGTCGAAATGTGTGCTATATTGTCAAAGTTCATAACAAATTAACTAAAAAAGTTTTTAGTTCAAAATGAACTCCCTATATAATAGGGTATTTTAATATAATTTAAAATATTAGCTCTAATTCATACTAATATTTTTATTTTTTTAAAAAAGTACTTGCATAAACAAGTATTTAATTTTATAATACTCAATATGAATTACTTGCATAAACAAGTATTTAATTTAAAATAAGATTGGAGACATTAAAATGAAAACATTAGTAATTATAGCTCATCCTAATATGGATGGTTCAAAAGTAAATAAAGCTTGGAAAAATCAATTAGAAAATAGTGATAATATAACAATAAATGAAATTTATAAATCTTACCCAGATGGCAAAATAGATGTAAAAAGAGAGCAAGAATTAGTTAAAGCTCATGATAGAATAGTTTTTCAATTCCCATTCCACTGGTATAACGCACCTTCATTACTAAAACAATGGATGGATTCTGTATTTGCATTTGGTTTCTCTCATGGACCTAATGGAGACAGTTTAAAAGGAAAAGAATTCAGATTAGTAATTTCTGCTGGAGGTCAAGAACAATCTTACCAAGCTGGCGGAGCTCAACACTTCACTATAAGTGAATTAACTAAAACATATGAAGCAATGGCAAAATTCACTGGTATGAACTACCGACCTGCTTTTGTTCTTTACGCAACTCATTTATTAAGTGAAGAAGATATAAATAAAAGTGCAGATAAATTGAAAGATATCTTAAACTAAATAATTATATAAAAAAGAGAATAGTTTTAACTATTCTCTTTTTTATATAATTATTTAGAATTAATATTATTTAAATTCTCAGCTATCTTTGTTAAAAACTTCATCCCTTGTTCTATTTCTTCCTTAGAAATACCATTAACTGCCTCTTCAAAACATTCTCTAGCTATAGACTCTACAGGCTCCTTCAAAAGTTCCCCTTTTTCAGTCAACTTAATGCGATTTATTCTTTTGTCCGAAGGACAACATTGTCTTATTATTAATTCATTTTTTATTAAAGTATTTATCAGCCTAGATGTACTTGCTTGATCTCTATTTGTAAGCTGTGCTAAATTATATTGGCATAAATTTTCATTATCCCAAAGCATAGTTAATATAGTAAACTGCTCAAAAGTAATATTTATACCATTATTTTTTAGCTTTCTTACAAAATTATTCATTATAATTTTATCTGTCGCATTTATCAAAAAGGCTAATCCTTTATCTTTTCTATATTTCATGCTATCACCTTTTTTTATTAGATTATAATTTTATCCTATATATAAAAAAATATATTGTCAAGGTAAAGCTACTTATAAACAAAAAAACAAAAGAATATCTATTAAAATAGATATTCTTTTGTTTTTATTTATTGAGCTTTATTTGCTTTTTTTGATGGTATAAAATTTCCAACTATACCTGCAATTACAACTGGTAAAATCCAGTTAAATCCTATTTTTGCAAACGGCAATTCATTTACAAACGGTACATTTATACCTTTACTACTTAAAACTGTAAGTACACTTACTATTAAAGCTACATAAGTTGCACATTTAAATGCATTATCATTTTTAATTTTATTATTAAATAGTGTCATTAATACTAATACTATTGTTGCTGGGTAAATAATTGATAATATAGGTGCTGAGAATTTTATTATTGTACTAACTCCAAAGTTTGCTACTACCGCACTGAATATACATACTGCAATAACTATAGTTTCATATTTTACTTTTCCATTTGATAGTTTAGTAAAATATTGAGCCGTAGCTGAAACAAGCCCTATAGATGTAGTTAAACAAGCTAATGCTACGATTATTGCTAATACAATTTTACCAGGTTGACCTAATAACTGTTCTGTTATACTTACGATTAAAGCTGTTTGATTTATATCGCTTGGATTTACACCTTTAAATTGATGAGCAACTGAAGATCCTAAATAAGTAAGTCCTCCGTATACTATAATTAAAGCTACACCTGCAACTAAACCAGCTCGTAAAGTTAATTTAATTTTATCAGATTCCTCAGTGTATCCTTTTTGAACAAGCGACATTATAACAACTGCTGATAAAGCTATAGCTCCAAGTGGATCCATTGTTTGATATCCTTGACCTATACCCTCTGCAAATATTGCATCTATAGTTGCTGGTTCATTTAAATTTCCAAGAGGAGATACAATACCTACTATAATTAGAAATATTAAAGCTATTAATAATGCTGGTGTTAAGTACTGCCCTATTATATCCACAACTTTAGATGGTTTTATTGTAAGTATCAATGTTAACCCGAAAAATATTATAGAAAATAATATCGGACTAAAACCTCCAAAAATAGGTTGTATTCCCATTTCAAATGTTGTTGCTCCTGTTCTAGGTATAGCTAAAAGTGGTCCTAAGCAAATCATGATTGCTGTTGCTAGTATTATAGATAATGTTTTCCCACTTCTTGATAAAACCCTACTTATGTCTCCATCACATTTAGCAGCTGCTAATATCGCTAATAAAGCTAATCCTACATCAGCGATAATAAATCCACTGAAACCTAACATCCAGTGCTCTCCAGATACAACTCCTAAATATGGTGGAAATATTAAGTTTCCTGCCCCAAAGAACATGGCGAATAAGGCAAATCCTACAACTACAGTATCTACACTTTGTTTTTTCATAAAAACCCCCTGTATTAATTTTATAGGCAATATCTAATTATTAAATTACTTAATTATATGTTAAACTTACTAAATAAATCAACTATTCTGAAAAATTTAACATAATTTTAGCATTTTATACCACTAAGTTAAATTTGTGTTAAATCGATTGACTGCTTGTTTATTTATATTTAACAATATAAAAAATAATATTCCTAATTTGTTAAATATAATAATATTTACAGGTTTTGTGTTTAATGAAGTTTTTTTGTGTAGTATAATGTAAAGATAAAATACTCAGGTTATATAATTTATAACATGGGTATTTTATCTTTTGTAACAATTGAGAAAGGAGTTTTTTTATGAGCAAAAAAAAGCGGAATATAATTATCGCAATAATGGTTTCTATGTTTCTTGCTGCATTTGAAGGTACTGTTGTAACTACAGCTATGCCTACAATAGCAAAAAGTTTAAATGGATATAATCTTATGAGCTGGGTTTTTTCTTCATATCTTTTAACCTCAGCTATCTCCACTCCTATTTATGGAAAAATGTCTGACCTTTATGGAAGAAAAAAAATGCTTTCTATTGGTATAGTAATATTTTTAATAGGTAGTGCCTTATGTGGATTTTCCCAAAGTATGATTCAGTTAATAGCATTTAGAGCAATACAAGGTATAGGTGCCGGTTCTATACTCACAGTAACATACACAATTGTTGGAGATGTATTTGATTTGGAGGAACGTTCTAAGGTTCAAGGATGCCTAAGCACAGTATGGGGTGTTTCTAGTCTACTTGGCCCATTTATAGGAGGATTTTTCATAGATTACTTATCTTGGCATTGGATATTTTTTATTAATATACCTTTTGGTATTTTATCTATTTTCCTTCTTAATAAAAATTTCGAGGAAAAATTATCAAATAGTAATCCTAAAATTGATTATCTCGGATCAATTTTTTTAACAATATCTATAGTTTCAATATTATTAGGTGTATTTACTACGTCTAGTTCAACAAAAATTATATATGCTATATTAACTATAGTTTCACTTATAATTTTCTACTTAATTGAAAAAAAATCAAAAGAACCTATTGTTCCTTTTGATATATTTTCGAAAGATACAATTTTACTAAATTTAATAGGTTTCTTTGTAGCTGTTATACTTATGGTTATAGAGGTTTACATGCCGTTATACACTCAAAATGTTATAGGTTATAGCGCAAAAATTTCTGGACTTTTAATGGCGCCAATGTCTATAACTTGGCTTTTAAGTTCTTTTATTTTAGTAAAATTATTTAAAAAATTTGGAGAGAAAAAAGTTATTCTAGGTTCTATTTTAATCTTAGCAATAACATGTTATTTACTTAGATTTACCACTCCAGATACAAATTTAATTTATCTAATTCTTATAATATTTATCATGGGTGCAGGTTTTGGAGGTGTACTTAATACACTTATCATACTTATCCAAAATGCTGTTACTTATGAAAAAAGAGGAGCTGCAACATCAACAAATGCATTAATTCGTACACTTGGTCAAACAATAGGAGTTAGTGTATTCGGAGGATTAATGAACTCAAGTATATCTTCTTACTTTAAAAATTCAGATATTTCAAATGTAACTGCAGATAATATATATTCTTCTGGAGCTAGCGCTTATCAAATAATGGAAGCATTTTTTAATGGTGTCCATAATATATTCTATGCTTTAGTATTTATTGCTTTAATTTGCTTTATTGCAGGAATATTTATAAGCAAAAAATCCATATTAGAAAAAGATGATAATTAAATATAAAATATATACAAAAAAAATGAAACTCTATATAGAGTTTCATTTTTTTGTTGCTAGTATTTAATTTTTACTTGTCCCGGGAAATAATATTGTCAAAATATATTTAATCATTATATGTTGTATTCATAGGTGGCTTAGATACAGATACATCATACCCCTCATTCAATAAGTCAATTTTTATAATATCTTCAGTAGAAATTTCAAAGTCAAAAATTCCTATATTTTCTTTTATCCTATTTTCATTTGATGATTTTGGAATAGGTATAACGCCTTTTTGAATATGCCATCTCAATACTACTTGTGCTATTGTTTTATTATATTTTTCTGCTAAGTTAATCATTAGATCATTAGAAAATATTCTTCCTCTGCTTATAGGACTCCATGCAATCACTTGAATATCATTTTCTTTACAATATCTAATCATTTCACTTTTAATGCTAAACGGATGCATCTCAACTTGATTTACCATTGGCATTATAGTTGCAATCTTTTTTAACTCTTCTAAGTGATTTATTTTAAAATTACAAACTCCTATAGCTTTAACTTTTCCTATAGAATATAAATATTCAAAAGCTTTCCATGTTTCAACATTTAATTTATTTGGCCAATGGATTAGATATAAATCTATATAATCTACATCTAAATTTTTCAACGACTTATTAAAAGCTTTAATAGTACTATCATATCCATGATCTTCATTCCAAAGTTTTGTTACTAAAAATATTTCTTCTCTATCTATTTTACTCTCTTTTATGCCTTTACCTATGCCTTTTTCATTCCCATAAAATGAAGCTGTATCTATCATTCTATAGCCTATTTCGAGAGCATTCTTTACTATTTCAGATGTATCTTCATCATTACCTGACTTGTATGTACCAAATCCTACAAGAGGTATCTTTACTCCATTACTTAAATTCGTAAATTGTTTGTCCATAAAATAATCCTCCCTTTTGTTATCTAAATCATTTTTTAATATTATATCACTATGTAAACTTACATAATATAAACTGATAAAATAAATGAAAAAGGAGGATATATGTTTTTAATAATACACCCTCCTTTTAATTATTTAGAATTATTTCTTATATGTGCTGCAACCTTTACATCTTCTCTTTTTATATGACTAATTATCCAATTAGCAACCTTACTATTAATTTCACCTACTAAGACAATACTTGGCCCTTCTGCTAAGAGCTTTTTCTGTATATTATCAACAGTATCGATAAAATGTTGGTGATACTTTTTATGATTATTGTAATCAGGATAATTATATTTTTTCTGTAAAACTTCTTCATGTCCAAAATGCGTTCTAGTGTAAGAAGATAAAAATTTCACTGTCTTTTCTAATTCAGCTCTACCCTTACCTTTACTACAAGCTTCTAGCAAATCATTTATTGCTTTTATTAATTCTTTATGTTCTGTATCAATTTGTATATTACCAGTTAGTAAATCATCAGTCCATTTATATGCCATTTTGTCTCCTCGCAATCCTTTGCTTATTTTGGTAATTTTTACTAAATTATATCATCTTTTAATTTTTAAATCTATTACCCTAATTAAAATTGCTATAGAAAATATCTATTTTAAATTTACATAAATTTAAATTTAACGATATTATAAACATAAAAATAAAAAGATCTATTTAAAGATCTTTTTATTTTTATTAATTATCTGATTTTATATTTACCCATGCATTATCATATATTTTTTTAACATCCATTGGAAAATCTTCATAAATTTCACATCTATCCATTATTTCCTTAGGCATATATGCATTTGGATTATTTTTTACATTGTCTGGTTGAACTAATCTAGCTTCTTTATTTGGAGTAGTGTATCCAATTTCATCAGCTATTCTCAACGCACTTTCTTTATCACTAACAAAGTTTATAAATTTTTCTGCTCCTTCAACATTCTCCGCATTTTTAGGTATACATAAACTGTCTATCCAGAAATTTGCTCCTTCTTTAGGAACTACATAAACTAAATTAGGATTCTCATCTTGAAGATTTAATCCTTCTCCTGACCATATCATATTTATATCAGATTCTCCTGCTGGAATCATTGTCGTTCCATTATCAACACCATATATAGGATTTACTGTTTCTCTTTGTTTTATCAACAATTCTTTAGCTTCTTCTATTTCTTTTGGATTTTTCGAGTTTAAAGAGTATCCAAGTTTCTTTAAAGCAGCTCCCATAGTATCTCTATAAGTATCAAACATAAATACTTTATCTTTATATTTTTCATCCCATAAGATATCCCAACTATCCACTTTTTCCTTAACTACATCTTTGTTATAAATAAGACCTACTGTTCCAAACATATACGGTACTGAGTATTTATTTCCTGGATCTATTTGAAGATTTAAATAATCTTTATCCATTTGAGATATGTTCGGTATATTATCTTTATTTAATTCTTGTATAAGTCCTTTTTTAATCATTCTTGGCATTAAAGCATCAGATACTAAAATAACATCGTATTTAACTCCACCTTTGCTAATTTTTTGATACATTGTTTCCATATCATCAAATGTTTCAACATTAACCTTTATGCCATATTTTTTCTCAAATTCTTTTATTGTTTCTTTGTCTATATTTTCTCCATAATTAAGAAAACTTATTTGTTCAGATGAATCTTTGCTGCATCCAACAAAAAATGCTCCCATCAATAAAATACAAATTGATAAGCTTAATAATTTAAATGTCTTTTTCATACTTTAATCCTTTCCTTTAATATAAGATTATTCTAATACCCCAAACTATAAATAGTCAATCTTCTTTACTTTGCAGTTTTTAATTAAATAATATTCATATTAAATTTATAATTCCATTTTATGGTTATTTATCATTGAAAATAATAAAGTTTTGTATTATAATCTAAACTGTTTTGTTACCATAGGTCTAATAATGTTATTATCCTGTGAAATATGTTTTATAGGGGAATTTATTTAATTTTTAGGTCGAAAATAAATTTTATAAGGAGGAGTATAATGGAAAAAAATAATGAAACTGTATTTTGTTCTAAATGTGGACATAAAAATTCATCGTCAGATAAGTTTTGTACGAACTGTGGAAATAGCTTAAAATCTATTGAAGACTCAATAAAAGATGCTACCACAAATATTAAGGATACTATTACTAACAATGAAACTTATAAAAAATTTACTGATATAAGTGGGGATGGTTCTTTAAAAGCAGGTTGGGAAAATGATGATATGATAAATTTCATTCAAAAAAATACTGAGTATTACATCCCAAAATTTAAAGAAATGCAAGATTTAGAAAAAAGTACATCTTGGAACTGGGCATCATTCTTTCTTACATCAAATTGGCTATTCTATAGAAAAATGTATGGATATGGAGTTGGACTAATAATAGTTAATATAATATTTTCCTGTATACCATTCTTAGGTTGGATTTTAAATATAGGAACATATATTGTATGTGGATTATATGGAAATAGTTTATATCTAAAACATGTACAAAAACAATTAAGCTCTGTTGATGAGCTTAAAGAAGATGTAAAACATAGAGTACTTTTATCTAAAGGTGGAACTAACTTAGTATTACCAATTGTTTTAACTTTCTTAGTCCCTATATTAATATTCATACTAGCATTTTTTGGATTAACATTATCTATAATGTCTAGTCCATATTTTTATTAGTTAATTAAAAGGGTTATGCTATAAGTTTTTATAACATAACCCTGTTTTAATCTATTTATATTCTCTTATTATCTGTTTAATATTTTTCTTACATCTAATTCCGCAACATATCCCTGTACCTGCTGTAGTATTTTGTTTAATTTCTTTTAATTTTACAGATCCTTTTTTAACTTCACTAATTATTTCTTCTTTGCTTATACCTTTGCATAAACATACTAAACTATTATTTTCCATCTAATAACTCCTATTCAATATATATTAAATTACTTCTTTTAATTCATGACTATTATCCTCTTTAGGCATCACCTTAAATAATAAGATAGCTGAGAATGTTAACATAATCATATCAGTTATAGGCTGAGCATAAATAAATCCTGAGAACCCAAACACTTTGTTTAATATAATTAAAAGAGGCATATATAGTAATCCTTGTCTTGATATAGATAATATAAATGCTACAACAACTTTACCCATAGATTGAGCTGAAGTTGTAGATATCATCTGACCTCCTACAAAAGGAAGTGATATAATTAGAGCTCTAAGTATTATAGCTCCTTTGTTTATAACCTCAGGTTCACTTGTAAATAATCCTATTAAAGAATTAGCAAATACTCCAAATATTAAAGCTAAGCTTAATCCTATTATAGAAGTTATTATTATACCTTTTTTAATAATCTCTTTAACTCTAGGAATATTATTACATCCATAGTTATACCCAACTAATGGTTGGCATCCAGCAGAGAATCCCATAAATACAAATGTTCCTATAGTCATTATTTTCATAGCAACTCCCATACCTGCAACAGTTAATGTTCCATAGCCTACTGCTATATTATTTACAATAACAGTTGCTACACCCATTAACATTTGATTTAGTGATGCAGGAACTCCTATTGTAAATATTTCTTTGAATATATTTTTATCATATTTAAATTTATTTAAATTTATTTTTAAAGTAGTTTTTCCTTTTAAAAATGCATACATAAAGTAAAGTAAAGTCGATGTTTGACCTATTATAGTTGCTATTGCAGCTCCAGTTATCTCCATCTTAAGTCCAAATATAAAAACTGGATCTAAAACTATATTTACAACAGTTCCTAATGTAAGACCTATTACAGATTGCATTATATTTCCTTCTGATCTTAAAAGTTGACCTAATGCATAACTACACATAACAGGAATTGCTCCAATAAACATTATAAATATATACTTATAAGTATAATTAAAAGTTGCCTCATTTGCCCCTAAGCCTTTTGCAATATTAGGAGACATAAATATCCCAGCTATCATAACAATTATACTCATTATAATCAAAATACCAGTCGCTATCGATATAGTCTTATTCGCTTCTTCATAATCCTTATTTCCTAAACATCTTGATATATATGAAGACGATCCTGATCCTACAATTCCTGCAATAGCCATAAGCATCATAAATACAGGAAGAGATATATTTGCTGCTGCTAATTGATTTGCATCATTTAACATACCTATAAAGTAAGTATCTACTAAATTATATAAAACTTGAATCATCATCCCCATAACCATAGGTATTGATAATTTCAGTATAGCTTTTGAAACTTTTTCATCTCTTAAAAGTCTGATTTTTTTATCTTCCATTTTTGTCCTCCTATTTGTCACTTTCTTCTATTTTTTATACAAAATCTTGATAGTGTATTTAAAGCTTCATTTATTTCCTTTTTCTCTTCATTTTCCATATTATCAAACATATCATTTATACTTTTATATAAATTTCCTTCTAACTCAACTGCTATTTGTTCACCTTTTTGAGTTAATTCTAAGTTTGTAAATCTCTTATCTTTTTTTGATTTAACTTTTACCACATATCCGTTATTAATTAAAATATCCACGGATGTTGTGAATGCCCCTTTTTGAATTCCTATAAATTCATTAATTTTACTCATCTGTTTGTGTTCATGTTTATGAACAAACAATAAAATTTTTGCATGTGTTTCATTAAGATTAGAATCTAATTCTTTTATTGCAGAGTATTTAAATACATTTTTTGTAAAATGGTGTACAATCATTAAGTTTTCTATAAAATTTAAATTTTTCATAAGATCTCCCCTTTTTATTAGTTTTAAATAAAACTATCTTACTTTTTATTATATACCACCATAAATAATATTCAAACAAAAAGTTTTATTTAAAACTATTTATATTAAAATAAAAAACACTAACCAAGTTAGTTAGTGTTTTTTATTTTAATATCTTATTTACATAGCTCTTGCAGGGAATATAGCATCTAAAATCCCTATAACTACAGCTGCTAATAAAGCACCTATAATAGATACTCCCATATTAGGTACTAAAAATTGAGCTGCATATATTATTATTGCTGCTATTAAAAATCCTTTTATGCCTTTTCCAAAAGGAGATGCATCCACTCCCATAAACATTTCTACTAAATAGTCTAATACTGAAATTACAACAGCTGCTAATAAAAATGACCATATACCCTGTATTGTAAATCCAGGTGTTACAAATGATGTTATAACTAAAATAACTGCAACTAATAGAAATCTTCCTATCCATCTCATTATACTATTATTATTGCCATTTTCATGTACCATAAAAGTCACTCCTTCGAATAAAGTAATTTTTTATTTTTACAAATAATAAAGTAGATATAAATAATTAAATTTATGCTATTTTTATTTTTCTACTTTATAGTCATATCTTAACCACTCTATTTCAAAATATCCCTTATATGGTTTTTATCTTTCAAATTTTAACTTTTTTACATAAAAACCGTACTTATTAATAAGTACGGTTTTCTAAAATTTATAATATACTTTTTTAATGTAAGTTTACAAATTCCCAAGTTTCACCTTGATTTTTTGATTTATAAAGAGCTTCCATATTTCCTTTATAATCACCATCTGGACCTTGTCCAATTGACATATATAAAACTCCATCCTTGTCATAAGGTATACCTGGCATATCAAATGGCTTTATAACTCCTCCATTATCTAATGTTACTTCCTGTATAGGATATTCTACAGGTTTAAAGGATAAACCTCCATCATCTGTTCTATATAATGATCCTTCGGTACCAGAAGGTCTTATTGTAATTATAAATCCAATCTTATCATTTATAAACTTAATTCCGCCAACACTTCCAATCGTTCCATTAAAAGGATCTTCATTTATAACTTCCCATATTTTACCTGAATCAGTAGTCTTGCTAAGTGAATAGAAACTACTTCCTAATGCTTTATCTACTAAGTTAACTTTATAGCCTACTTCTTTCGTTAGATAAAATTGTTCTTTACTTTTATCTACTCCTCTCGATTCCTGCTCATAATCCTCTGGCTGCGGAAGTAAACATGATTTACTCCAGCTTGAATTGTTTACTAAATTATATCTAGCAGGAGTTATGCCTTCGTTACCTGGAGTAAACAAAGATACAGTATATCCCACAATTTTAGAATCTGTTTGCTCAACACCTGATAATTCTCCCTTTTCACTGATATTAATAATTCCATCCGAGTTATATCCCCAATTTCTTTTTCCATAGTAAACTAATCCATAACTATCTTGATTCCACTTATCAACAGTTTCCTTAACCGGAATAACTTTAACTGTTTCGATTAATGGGTTTAATAATTTATCATAGTTATATTCGGGATTAGCATATCCATTTAAAATTAATGTTATATCCTTAGACTTATTTTTATCATAGCTTATTAAATAACTTTTTTCTTTCCCTTTATCATCTTTACCATATATAAATGTATCAAAAGATGTAATTGTTCCATCTGGTTCAAATTTTAATGAAAAGTTATCTGACATATACAATTCTTTTGGCAATTTATATTTTTTATTAATGTCTTCAAATATGCCTCCAACACCATCTTCATATATATTATTATTTTCAAACTTTACTTTTCTTTCACTTTTTAATCGTTCTATAACCCATGATAACTTTCCTCCATAATTTACTGAGCTCTTGTATATTTTAACTCCGTAAAATAATGTTATAGTTAAAATAATTACAATAAAAATATATTTAAATCTAATTGTTTTACTATATTTATAGTGTTTGTTTTTTGTGACTTTAAATATAGTAAATAAAACTATACATATTATCAATAATAGGCATAAAAAAAAGATATACATATTATTATTCATTCTTCCATACATGCATAATGAAGATAATTCATAACAAAATGCCCAATATAAAAGTATCAATATTGGATTTGTTATCAAAGAAATAAGTATTTTTTTAAAATTTTCCCTAAATATAATGATCACCCCTAGTCAAAATTTGTAAATTGTTTATACATCTTGCATATAAATTATAGCACTATATTTTCCTTATTTTATTACATGCGCTTATATAGAGTATAAAAGTTACTTTTAGATTAATTTTTAAAATTAGAAATAATTATCATTATTATTAATGTTTTATATATTTTTTACCGGGTAAAATAAATAGGTATTCATATACCTTATAAAATAACGAAAGGAGATTGTCATAATTTTTATGACATTGATTAATAATGTTTAGCATCTTAGGATTAATTTTATCATTGATACTTATAATGTACCTTGCTTATAAAGGGTACTCAACAATAATAACGGCCCCAATAGTTTCTCTATTAACAATAATTCTTACTACAGGATTCGATAGCCATCTAATGGCAAATTATACAGAAGTATATATGGTTGGATTTGCAAATTTTATAAAAAACTACTTCCCTCTTTTTATGACCGGTGCGGTTTTTGCAAAATTAATGGAGGAAGCTGGATATGCAAAATCTATAGCTCATTTTATAACTAAAAAACTTGGAAAAAATAAATCTGTATTAGCTGTTGTTCTATCTGGATCACTTCTTACATATGGAGGAGTTTCATTATTTGTTGTTGCATTTATACTTTATCCAATTGCATCTATGTTATTTAAAGAAGCTGATATTCCTAAAAGACTTATTCCTGGAACTATAGCCCTTGGTGCATTTACTTTTACAATGACAGCTATGCCTGGATCCCCAGAAATTCAAAATGTTATACCAATGAAATACTTTGGTACAGATACATTTGCAGCCCCTATTATAGGAATTTTTGCAAGTGTCTTAATGCTAACACTGGGAATGTTATGGATTACTAAACGTGTTAAATCTGCTAGAAAAAATAACGAAGGTTACGGCAAACATAATGATAGTTCTATTGATGAAAATTATGAAAATTTACCTAATATATTTAAAGCTATTACCCCTATAATTATAATTTTTATTACTAATTTGTTCTTTTCAAAAGTTTATTATGAAAATATAAATGGTGAATATTTAAGTAGCTTTAATACTACTTTAAGTAATGTTTCTGGAACTTGGAGTGTTATAATCGCAATAGTCCTAGCTGATTTATTTATAATATTAACTAACTACAAAAACATAAAAAATTTAAAATCAGTTCTAGATATAGGTGTTTCTAATTCCTTCAGACCACTTCTTAATTCAAGTGCAATTGTTGGATATGGAAGTGTTATAAAATCATTGGCAGTATTTAGCGTTATTCAAACATTTATTTTTGGTATTTCATCAAATCCAATAATATCAGAAGCTTTATCAGTAAACTTGATTTGTGGACTTACAGCTTCAGCTTCAGGAGGACTTGGAATATCCCTAGATGCACTTGCACCTACTTATTTACAAATGAGTCATGCTTTAAATATTTCTCCTGAAATTCTCCATAGAATAGCTTCTCTTTCTTCTGGTGGATTAGATACTCTACCTCATAATGGAGCTGTGATTACCACACTTGCTATTTGTGGATTAACTCATAAAGAATCTTATAAAGATATTTTTGTTACTTCTGTTGTTATACCTATTTTAACAACTACTATAGTTGTAATATTAATTTCTCTTAAATTTGCAGTTTAATTATATAAGAAGAGATTATTATTTTTTAATATCTCTTCTTATATAAAAATAATTTAATGTTTTAAAAACTTATTTACTTATACTTTTTAAATCCTTGTATCCTATCCTTTTTACAGAAATACTTACTACTTTTATTAAAAATAACCCACAAACTAAATTAATTAAAACTGCAGGAACTACTGCTACTAAAAATAATGATTTGAACGTCCCAGGTAATCCTACTAAAATTAATGCAGATAATAAAAAGGTTGTTCCACTTACTAATGTTCCTATTTGTAATATTATTAAAGATATTATAAAATCTTGAGTTTTTTCTTTAAATTTTTTTATAAATGGAAACTTATACATAATAAATACTAAAGCATATATTATATTTGTTGTAATAACTTTATCTAATATATTTGGTAATTGTCCTCCTGGAAACTTTGTAGTCAATGCAGTAAAAATTCCAGTTATCACTCCACATACAAGTGAAGTTTTATAATCATCTTTATTTAAAATTATTATAGTAAATAACATTATCAATGTCATATCTGGCTGAATTGGCAAGCCGATAGTTGGTGTTATTTGATGCAATAGTAGCCCAATCGCCAATAATAGGGAATTTAAAACTAATTTTCTTGTATTTGTTTTCATAATTATTTCCTCCTAGTTTTTTTAAATAGTTATCATTTTTCATTGTAAATTTCCAATGATATAAATCGCTGTCTTTTGAGATACCTGTTCACATCATATTTATCACCACCTTTAATTTTTTGAATTAAAAAACTCCGTCCTATATTAATAGGACGGAGTCTATCCGCGTTGCCACCTAATTTACGTACAAAAATTATTTGTACATCACTCAATTTCAGGTACCATCATACCCTATTCGCTATAACGTGCGACACACGGTAAAGTCTACTCTCACATACCCGTGATTTCAATTTACTCCTCAAAGGCCCATTCACTAAATCACTTCTTGCCAAGATTCCACCACCCTCAGCTCTCTATATTGAACCTAAATTTAGCTACTATCCCTTTTCTTAGGATTTATATTAAAGTTATTTTAAATAATATTCTATACAACTTTATTTGTCAATTTATTTTTTAATAACTACTCATATATAAATTAATATGATTTATTTATATGAGCAATATATTAAAAAGTTTACTAATTTATTTTAAGACTTAGATTATTTTACTCCAACTTGATCCCATGCAGCTTTAACATCATTAGCTACTTGATCACCATAAAGGTCTTTTGCTGATTGAATTAAAGAACTTTTAGCATCTTTAAATTGTGATTGTCTTGTTAAGTATTGAGTAAGAGCTCTATAATATATTTTCTCTGCTTTTTCTTTACCTATTTTAGTTATAGTATTATATGCTGCTTTATTAGGTATACCACTATTTATATGAACTCCACCTCTATCATAATATATACTATAGTTTTTATAGTCTTTCATATTTGCTGGTTGTCCATGTTTTGTAGGATCTTGTAAATCTCTTATAGCTTCACCTGGTGTTTTATATAAATCTTCTCCCATTTGCCAGTCATCACTATCTACAAAATAACCAAATACATCTGAGAATGATTCATTTAATGCTCCTGGTTGATATTGGTAAACTAAGTCTGCTGATGATGATGTAACCCCATGTGTTATCTCATGTGCAACAACGTCATTTGCTGCTGTAAAAGCATTTTCTGTTGTTTTATTTCCATCACCATAACTCATCTCTACGCCATTCCAGTAAGCATTACTCATACTACTTCCATCCTCTTCAGGAACATGAACATAAGAATTTATATCTGCGCCATTCCCATCATAACTTTCTCTATTATGAGTATCTTTGTAGTAGTTATAAACTTGATTTGTAAAATAGTGAGCATCTACAGCTGCTTTATCTTGATCGAAGAAGTTTTTTATATTTGTAATAATATTTCCAACTGTTGTATCACCTTTAAAAGCTTCGAAACTTTTAGTTATTATTTGACCTTTATGAGTAGTATCCACTAATTGATATTTACCATTATCTTCAGTTATATTTAAGTTTTTAACTTGTCCATCTGATCCAATTCCAGTACCTGTTGCTTGAATTGCTTCTTCTAAAACATTTTGTTTTTCAACTATACTACCATTTTCTGCATCTACTTTAATTAACCAATGAGCAGCCTCTGGAACAGAATATGATAAATCTAAAGCATATACAGCTCTATTAGTTTTTTCATCAACAACAATTTTAGCATCTTGAATTGTATCTTCACCTGATAAGTTTTTAACTTCATCACGTGATTTTTCTATTGATTTAAAAGCTAACTCAATAGCTTTATCTTTATCTATCTTAGTTTCATTTTTAACTTCCAATTTACCTTGATCTAAATCCCCATTTACAAAAACAACTTTTCCATCTTTATCTGTGTGTATCTTAACCTCAGCTTTATCTGCAAAATAACCATCAGCTTTAGGTTTTAGAGTATAGTGAGTAAATCCTAAGTCATCTTTTTCTTTTTTAACTAATTCATATTGATCTGCATTTTCTTTTACTTTGTAATCTTCAGATACATTTTTTAATACATCTTTTAAATCTTTATCTGCTGTAACATTATAAGCTTGAGGCAATTCTTCCTTAGTTTGACTATCTGCAAAACTTACTGTAGGTGCTAAAAATCCGCATGATAAACCTGCAATTGTTAAAATAGCTAAATTTCTTTTAAACATTAAAACCCATCTCCCTTGTTAAATTTTTAATTAATACTTTTGAAAATTTTAACCCTAACTTAAATAACATTAAATTAATGCATAAAAAATATTAGTTAAGCCTTCAGACTGTCAATTTTGAAGTTTTTGTTTTTGTAAAAATTTAAGAGGAATGTTTTTAGAATACAGTTTGGTATAAAAAAATAATATAAATATTGTTTATATTTATTATATAAACAACAAATTAATACTTAAAAAAACATCTATTTTTATTTATTTTATTGGTAAAAGATTGAAAATAAAAGATTTGTTTCTTGTTGAAAATGATTTTGTATACAAAATTTTGGTTATTACTTTAACATAATTATGTTTGTTCTCAATATAGATATTATATACGTATAGTTAGATTGTCAACTATTTCCAGAAAAAAATATTTAGATTGCTAACTTTCATTATCTAGATTTAATCTAAAAATGGCTCATACACTTAGATACAAGCCATTAAAATCAATTGTTAAATTTACCAAATAAAAGGTATTAGACGATATTTTATTTTTGAACAATAAGTTTTATATCCATTAAGATTTTTTAAAAGCATCTCTTCTTCGTTTTTTATCCTGATTATAGTTATGGGAATTATAAAAATCATAGGTATAATTGAAATATAAGATCCAAGTGCAATAGGCATAAATAATGACATTATTACCATTCCTAAATACATAGGGTGACGAACTAATGCATATGGGCCAGATGATATAACATTTTGCTCATTCTCAACCTGTATAACTGTAGATGCATAACTATTTTTCTTAAAAACATAAAATATAAATATGTATGATGCAAACACAATAATATTTGATGAGATTACAATCCATAATTCTACATTTGACCAGTGAAATCTAAAATCAATACCGGGTAAAATAAATCCCAAATAATATACTTTTAAAATTAAAGGTGTTTTTATACTTTCTTTTGTTTGCTTAACTTTTGCACGTCTTGCTAAAAATTCTGGATTCTTTTTTATAAAATAAAAAGTTATAAAAAAAGTAATTGTTGAAAATCCTGACCAAAAAATCCATGCTTCCCAAAATTTTATCGATCCTGCTGGAATAAATAAAATAATCCACATAAATACAGTAAGTATGATTGGAACCGCAAATAAATTTTTCTTCGATTTATTGTTATTCTTCAATAATGTTTCCTCCCTATTTTTTATCTCCACAGTTATAATTTAAATATTCTTGTATAAGTTTTTTATGTTTTATTTGAGCTGGTGATAAAAATTTATTTGATACTTCATCAAATAAATTTTCATTAGTAATTTCAAATCCATCTTTTTCATAGAGCATTTCTTTTAAAACTGGTTCATTTTTTATAAATTCTGCTCCTTCTTTAGCAAGTTTTTCAATTTCTGGATCATCTACTTCCATATATTTTAATTTAGATAATCTATTGCCTAGCTCTAGTGCTATTTCATATTTTTTAGGATTTAATTTAAAATATTTTGCCATTTCACTAAAATTTTCTTTATAGTTTTTTCCCCACTGAAAATCATCCATAACCCCAAATATGTTACGTTGTTGGTTGAATAACTCTTCATGAGATTTTTTATAATTTTCAAATTGATCCTGATTTAATGTTTCTGTAATAGCTCTAAATGAACTCGATTCAAATAAAGTTTCCTCTACATCTTCAACTTGTTTGTTTAATAAAGTTTCAATTTTAGATATTTGTTCATCTATTTTCTTTCTCTCAGTTAAAAGTTCACAGTGAAGTGACTTAATAACTTCTGTAATATTTTTATTATCCTTTGCATGCCCTAAAATTTCTTTTATTTTTTTTAAATCTAAGCCTAAGTTTTTTAAGTGCTTTATCATTCTCATTTGATTAAGCTCTTCTGCTCCATATAATCTATATCCGCTATTTGACCTTTTAGGTTCCTTCAATAATCCAATTTTATGATAATACAAAACAGTTTTTAACGTACTATTAGTTAATTTAACAAAATCCCCTATTAAAATTTGATTTTTCATCTTCATCCTCCGTGAATTCATTATAAACTCCACCCTAAGGGTGGAGTCAATTTTAATTTTAAATTGAAAATTTCTAGTTTATTTGGCCCTTTAATTATTATTGTTCAAATTATATATATATTATTTAAAAATTAAAAAGTAGAAGAGTTATTATCATTTGATAACTAACCTTCTACTTTAACACCTAATTTTTCATATTAAATTAAACTCTTTTAAAACTGTTTCTTTTTCTTCTCCAAACATTTCTTTCGTCTTTATAAGCGGATATCCTACTTGAAGTATAAGGTCAAAGTTATTATCAATATTTTTTTTATGAGTAATTAACGCATAGCTATGACTTTCAATCACTTCTTTCACTAGTTTAACAGCACCCCAATGACTGTTTTCTAATCGATGTTGGAACCCACATATAAAATCATCTACTGTATATACAAGTGCATAAACTGAAGGAGATGTGTGGAACATATCAGCTAATCTATTTTCATTTGAATCATATAAATATCCATTTTGACTTAATATGCATTGCAGTTCTTCATGATATTTAACCTTGCTTAATTCTTCTATATAGTCACTAGAAAACATATTATCACTATCGATCCTAATATGATAAATATATTTATATCCATCTATTAATTTTTCTATATAACTATCTCCATCATCTGTAAAAATTATATTTTCAGGAAGTTTTGGATATTTAGATAATGCATCAAATATTAAATTTTCACTTTCTTTTGCATATCTCACAACACATTTAAAGTCTTGATTAGTTTGATTAATCAAGCTTTTACCCGTATATTTCATAAATATATCTATTCTATAATCAATCCAATCTTTTGTTTTTGATTGTTTTTTTACATCAATAAATCTATCATCAAATTCTGGCCAAAACGGGTTTGTATCTGTATTAAAGGGTATATCTACAATCATAGCAGTTTCATTATTCATACTTAGGCACTCCTTTTTAAAATATATTTCGCATAATATGACATTTACTAATATACTATGAACTATAGATTCTTTATGTTAATAAGTCTCAAACCAATTTTGGATTAAACAATCTTTTAATATTTGAAATTTCTCTTCACCTATAGAATTTATAATTTCATTTTGAAATTTCTCTTTTAAAATTAATGTTTCTTTACAAAACCTAAATCCTTTTTCAGTCAAACAAAGCACCTTGCCTCTAGAATTTATATCTTTATTTTCTATCATAATATAGCCTCTTTCAATTAAACCTTTTGCGCATTTATGAACCCCTTGACGTGATATCCCTATTATCCTTCCAATCTGCGCCACTGTTAATTTATCTTTTTCAATCAGCGCAAGCATATATGATTCTGTATCAGTGACTCTTTCTTCTCCCATTTCAACCCAAGTTTCTATAACCATTTTTCTAAGTTTTGCATGCTTTTCACTTATTAAATCTATTATATTTAAACTCTGAAAATTTGAATTCATATTAATACTCCTTTTTTATTAAATCTATTTATATATTATATATAAATTTGCAAATAAACAATATAATTTTTGTAAACTTAGTTGACATTTTTAGTCCAAAGATGATATCATACTTTAGTCAACCAAGTTGACAATGATAAGAAAAGAGAGGTATTTAAATTGTTTAAAAACAAAAAAGAACATTTTATATTTATATTGATGATATGCACAACAATGGTGTTTATTATGAGTTGCTATAATATAGCTATAATTGAAGGTTTTTCATTAAATATATTTAAGCATGCATTAATGGGATTCCCTTTAGCTTTTGTATATGCACTAATAGGAGATATATTCATAGTTGGTAAAATTGTAAAATTTATTTCGAGTAAAATATTAAAACCAAATGATAGTATAGCAAAGGTAGGGCTATGTATGTCATTTTTTACAGGATGCGGTATGGTTATTTGGATGTCACTATTCGGAGTAGTTACTAATATAGGATTATCTTCAAACTTCATTTATGCTTATATTATTGCTATGTTTACAAATTTTATATTTGCAATACCTTTAAACTTAATAGTTGTATCCCCTTTAATGAGATTTTTATTCTTTAGGCTATTTCCTCCTATTACACATATCGATAGTCAAAAAAAAGCTGTGTAATAATTAAGTTAATATAAAAATAGCCTTAACCCTTTAAATTTGGATTAAAGCTATTTTTTATTCACATCTTTATTGTCTAAAATAATTACAGTTTCTTTATCTTCATTTGCTATACTCTTTGTATCATTTACAAGTTGTATAACATCTTTATATGATTTTTTTACTCCCTTTATAAGTAAAGGAACTCCTATAAAATCAATTTTTAGCCATCTGGAGAATAACCCTCCAAGTGTCATTGGTAATGGAACTGTTGGTGAAGTGTTAGAAAATATTATTTTTTCGTCTAATAAATTTTGTTTATGTAGCATAGATGCTAAATTGTATAATCCAGGAATTAAAATCTTAGAACGCCCTCTTCCCATAGCATAAACTTCATTTCCATCTTTATCACTTCCATAGTGAAAAAGTTCTCCACGATTTCCATATACCAACTTATTAAAGTTTGGTAGATTCAATATTTCATCCTTAGTTGGTTCTCTATTCTCATCTAACATCTCCAAGTGATACGCAACTGCTATTATAGAGGAATGAGTTCCTCCGTAACAATTATATATGTATATCATTAAAATCACCCGTTTTCTTATTGTTTGTTTTTTTCAATAAAAGTAGTATATGCATTATATGTAAATATTAAACATTTTTACATATTAAATAATAAATTTCAGTTTAAATATTTACAGTAAATCTTAAAATAAAAACTTGTAAATACATGGACAAATTTATCATAATAAATTAACATATACTCAATGAGGTGAGTTTCTTTGAATAAACAATCAAATATAGATATAAAAAAATTTATAGACACATTTGAAAACTTAGCAAGAATTGAAAGACATAATCAAACTATCATGGGAATAAAAAAAAGCGAAGCTCGGGTTTTGCTTTGTGTCGAATTTCTTCATGAGGAAAAAAAATGTAAAGTTAATATTTCAGAAATTAGTAAAAATCTATCTATTACTTCTCCCAGTACTACTGAATTCGTAAAAAATTTAATTAATAAAGGTTATTTAGAAAAACATGTTAGTCAAAATGACAAAAGGTTTATTGAAATAACTTTAACTGATGATGGAAAGAAAATAGTACAGGATTTAAAAAAATACTTTAATTCTTTATTTTCTGGAGTTATAGAAATATTAGGAGAAGAAAAAAGCAAATTATTAATTGAATTATTAGATATAGTTAACATCTATTTCACTGAATGGTATAGTAGACCAAAATAGAAAGTAAATTTCTATTTTGGTCTACTATTTTTTAGTTCAATAAAATCTAAGCTATTTAATATTGACTAATTATTATAAACATGTTAGCATATTAATTAGTTAGGTTACCTAATTAATATGCTATGAAAATATCAAAACAAGTAATTTAAAAATTTTTAAAATTACTTGCTAAATATAAGTTAAATCTAAAAATTGTTGAGGTGAAAACTATTGAAAAAATCATACATTGTAATGGGATGTACATTCTTAATTGCTCTATCTTTAATTTCAAAAGCATTTTTATTGAATGAAAGCATAAAATCATTTTTAGTAATATTCTTTTTTGTTGGTTGTGGAGTAGGCTCTTTAAGACTATTTGTTAATAGCCAAATAAAGAAAATGAAAGGGAAAAAATTAATAAGAAAAATTCTCTTTTTTGCAGTTTTACTTGGAATCGGTATTCCTTTTCAAAATTGGTTCAGGGTTAATGTGATAATGACTATGAATAAATCATTTATGCCATGGAATATTTCTATAATGGTAACAGGAGCTATTTTTATTACTACTTTCTTTGGTTTTATGAAAGATAAATTAACTAAAAAAAGAATAACTAAGGATATATTAGCAAAAGTATCATAATATTTATTTTGAATTTTAATTTTGTTAAATTTAAAATCACAGCTTAAACTCTAACTTCAATAATCAGAAAAAGATTGTATATTTTTAATTTATACAATCTTTTTTTATAGATATTATT